>JBLNDH010000187.1:0-28026 GCA_050261455.1 Bacillota bacterium | reverse complement strand
AATACAAGGGGCGGGTGTATCTGCTGCGTGACCGTGGTGAAGTCGAGTGCATCGACCCGGCCACGGGTAAGAGCCTTTGGGGTGGTAAACTGCCGAAGAGCGGATCGAACTACTATGCATCGCCTACGGTGGCCGATGGAAAGCTCTATGCCGCGAGGGAGGATGGCGCTGTGTTTGTGGTGCGCGTGGATGCAGAGTTCGAGGTTCTGGCCGAGAATGACATGGGCGAACGTTTGATTGCCTCACCGGTGGCGGTGTCCAACCGTCTACTGCTCCGCGGCGAGGAGCACTTGTTCTGTGTGGGAGCGGAGTGATCGCAATCGACTGACCCAGGTAGCCGGCAAAGACTGATGTGTCGAGCCGAATCGAGCGTCGGCGCGATCGCTGCGAAAGCAAATAAGAACGGGAGCTTCCCTCGAGGGAGCTCCCGTTTGTGTTTCACCGTTGAAATGACGACGACGGTCAAGCGGCGCGGCGGCGGAGAAGTACGCATGCTGCGGCAATGGTGAGCATGCCAAGACAGGTGGGCTCCGGAACAAGAATGCTGTATGCCGCTTCCGCGATGAGCTGATGGCCGATGCGTGTGGGGTGGACCGTGTCCCAGAAGAGGTAATCATCGGGATTGGCCGCGGGGAACATGACGGCCGAGCTGCTCACATCTTTCAGGCCATACTTTTCGGGGTCGGCGAAAATCTTGCCAAACAGGTCATACACGTCGAGCTCATGGATTTGCACATCGGCCGGCAGAGTGGCTTTCAGATCGTCAATACTAGCCTTCAGGCTGGCGTTGAACCCTGCCGCCCAGGTGTTCATCGGGTCCTGCAGCGGTGTGCCTCGGACCCACGGCGTGAGTCCGAGCGGAGGAAGGTTCATCACCAGAAACTCCTTGGCCCCGGCCCCAGCCAAGAGGCTGATCTGGCTCTTGATGGCATTAGCGGGGATCGATGGATCGCTCGTGGGCTTTCCGAAGGCATAAATGTCATTGAACACGTCATTGGCCCCGCCCCAGAGCGTGAACAGATCGGTGGACCGGATCGGCTTGTTCATCGACAGGCGAATTCCCACCTGCGTGCTCAGCGTTGGTGGGATCACATCTACGCCTCCATATGCCAACGCGCCGTAGCAGGCGAAGTTGGTGCCGTTGGGTCCACCTAGAAGACCCGGAGTCGGGATGGGGATGCCGAGCTTGGATGCCAGCACTTCCGACCACACCAAGCCGTTGGAGGCACGGCCGTTCCAGTACATCGTCGGGTCTGGCTTCGTGCCACCTGTCAGCGCGAAGACGTTTCCCACATCGGTCAGGCTATCTCCGAAATTGACTTCTTCGGTGTATGGTTGGTTTGCCAACGCGATCGCCGAAGTCAAAGCCACAAATATCACGGGTACAATGCCGCAATAACGAAGTGTTCTCATTTTGCTCTCCTTCCAACGCAAGGACAGACATGATCCCCCACAGGGTAGACCTGGTATCCACGATGGCCCATCATCGCAACAATAATGCGATGATGGGCCATCGTGTAAACAGCGAAATGGGAATGTCGATCGCTGACTCTTGATCGAGTTACTGTGCTATTGATGCTGGCCCGGAGGGGGGTAGTTCCGGGCGGCATCGTCGAGCACCAACACCCAGTCCAGTTCTTCGCCGGGGTTCGGCGAGATGAATTGGCGTACGCCGGTGTTTGCGAATTCGCCGATCAGTGTTGCTTTGCCATCGCGCGGGTTGAACCACCAGGCCTTCACCTTGGGGCTCTTGATGGTATCCATGCGGACGGAGAAGGCGCGGCCGATGGGGGCGTAGACCATGGCGAAGGTGCCGGCCTCGTCGCGGGTGGCGGCGAAGCGATAGCGGCCGGCGCCGGGAACGGAGGTAGGCACACGGTCGGTGACGATGATGGAGCCATCGGGGATGCGGGTTAGGAAGGGGCGGGATTCGATGAGCCAGCGGCCAAATTGCATCTGGCCGGCTCCCGGCTGGTCGATGGCTTCGTACCAAGGCATCAACGGGTTGTTGATGGGGCTGCGGCCAGGTTGCCACATTTGCCAGACCGAATGGTGTCCATAGGTGTGGCCACAGGCGCCGTTGAACAAGTCCCAGTAGAGTGGGCGGCGCACGTCGGCAGCAATGGAATGGCCGAGGCTCTTGGCGTTGAACGATACGGGGTGATCTTCGTAGATGGGCTCGCCGTCAATGACCGGTTTGATCGGTGTGCGGTTGTAGTCGGCGTGGGTGTTGTCGTAGCGGCCAGTGAACTCGGCGGCATGGCCGTTCTGTCGCATGTTGAAGTCGAGCCATTCATCGTTGTGGAGCCACTGGGAGGAACCGGCGCCCCCCTGAGGGTGGAACGTGATCAGATGAGCGCCGCCGTCGCCCTTACGCAAGCCGCGGGCCATGGCGCGGATGGTGGCCTTCTGTTCGTCGTTGTCGATGCTGCGGTCGCCGCCGAGGATCCAGATGATGCTCTTGTCCTTGTAGCGGGTGCCGAGCCACTGGCCGTATGTCTCGGCATTCTGAACGGTGAACAGGGGCTTGTTGTCCTGAATTTTATCGTGCCAGTAACGACCCCAGGTGGGCAGAAATCCGATGGTCAGCCCCAGCGAGTTGGCCTTATTCACGATGTAGTCTACGTGGTCCCAGTAATCGTTCTGCGGGCCATCTTTGATAGCGGGGCGTGCTGGGTCCAGGTCAACCAGTGGTACGTGGCCATAGGCATTGGGAGCGTTGTGGCCATCGACTTCCCCGATCGCGACTGCCTGGATGACAGTAAACCCCTTGCGGGCGCGGTTTTCCAAATAGCGATCGGCTTCTTCGCGATTGAGGCGGTGGAACAGCTCCCAGGCGGTATCGCCCAGGTAGAAGAATGGCCGGCCATCCTCATAGACCAAGTACCGATTGTTGTCGGATACCTTCAATCGAGGTGCCGCGGCCATGGTGGACATGGATGTTGAAAGAACAACCAGTACCAACGGCATAAGCAATGTGAATCGACCAATCATGGAATGCTCCCAGCGTTGTGAATCTGGCATAAATGTGTCGCATCAACGCACACGTGCCTTGATTGCAGCTGCCTTCCTCACATCAGGTGGCACCAGCGTAAAGCCCGGCGTCGCTCCCTGCAACAGGGGGCATTGCAAGAAGTAGACGATATCAGTTGGGCATCAATGGGCGTGTTGGATGCCGTCGTCCTTTATCGCAAAAGGAGCGTGCCATGAGAGGATCGCGGCCCTTGGCCCTTCTTATCGCCACGGTGGTTCTGGGCATCGGGCATACCAGCTTTGCCCGCAGTACGGCCGAGGGGTATCTCAAGAGGCCTGATGATTGGTATCGCACGCCCGAGGCGGCGTGCGTCGCTGCCAATATCCTTTCCTACCAGTCCCCGCTGGGTGGTTGGCCTAAGAACACCGACACGACATCCTCTCCGTACCCTGGCGATCCTGCGAAGCTCAGTCCTACTTTCGATAACGGGGCGACGACCGACGAGCTTCGGTTCCTGGCCAAGGCGTACCAGGTGACGCACGAAGATCGCTATCAGCAGGCGTTTCTCAAAGGATTGGATTACATTCTGAAAGCCCAATATCCCAGCGGTGGCTGGCCACAGTTCTACCCGCCCAGCCAGCAATATCATCGGCATATCACGTTCAACGATCGGACTATAGTGCGTCTGATGGAGTTGCTGCGTGAGGTGGCCGGATCGGACTCCTACAGCTTTGTGGATTCTCGACGTCGCGTGGCCGCCAGGGAGGCCTTTGATAGGGGGGTGCAGTGTATCCTCAAGTGTCAGATCAAGGTGAATGGAAAGCTGACGGCTTGGTGTGCCCAACATGATGAAAACGACTATGTGCCCCGTTCCGGGCGTGCGTACGAACTGGTTTCGGTCAGTGGGGCGGAATCGGTGGACATTGTGCGACTACTCATGAGCCTGGAGAACCCGAGCCCAGAGGTCGTTCACGCTATTGATGCGGCGGTGGCATGGTTCGAGTCTGCCAAGCTGCAGGGCATCAAGGTAGTCGACAAGGGCGATCCCAAGGCGCCCAAAGGGAAGGACAAAGTCGTCGTGGAGGATCCGGCCGCTGCTCCGATGTGGGCCAGATTCTATGAGATCGGCAGCAACCGTCCGATCTTCTGCGATCGCGATGGCGTGCCCAAGCACAACCTAGCCGAGATTGGCTATGAACGTCGCAACGGTTATGCCTGGTTGGGGTATTGGCCCCAGGAGTTGCTGGCGAAGGATTATCCGGCATGGAAGGCGAGAATCGTATCCGAGGCTCGCACGTCACCGCGATCCTTGGATCGATGACGTGCGGTTGAATCATCTATTCTGAGACGCTTGCCCGCATTCCTTCCTTGCAGACAGAGCCGGACAAGAGCCGAACGTGGTACCGGTTGCGCCTCCGAACTGGCTGGCAAGCGGACGACCGTTACTCAATCCGCCGACGGGCGGATCGATTGCATCAAGCATCCCAAACCATAGCGTGAAGTGAGCCAGGTTACTTCCGGCTGCGGTTCTGTCTTTTTACTACTCGTCTTCTATGTACCCGAGGTATTTAAGGCCTGTCAGCACGGTCAGTTTGGTGCATAATGGGGCAATCTGTATGCGGAATACTCTACCAGCTATCATCGTTGGCCTGATCCTCGCCGTCTTCGGATGCCGCGATAACCAGCCGGAGCCCGCGACGTCTACCCCTCTTGTCAGCAGCACGACTCCGACCACCCAGCCGACATCCTTTGTCAATCCGTCGCTGGGGGTATCGTTGACGTGGTCACCTGAATGGATGACGAAACCCAGCCAAGACTACGTGTTAATGCTCGTCAATTCCGCAGGTCAATCTATTTCTCTGGATGTCCCTGATCTGCCCATGCACCTGCCGGGCATGATCCCCATTGGGTTGGTCAAGAATGGTTATCTCGACGATTTGCGTAAGCACGTTGGCCAATTGAACATCGTAGAGGAATCGTCGCCTGAGATTCCCCATGCGAAGGCTCGCTTTGTGCACACGACCTGGTCCAACGGCGGGCGCAACTTCGTCGAAATGGCTTTGTTGCTAGTCCACGCTGATCGCGTCTACATCATTCGCGCTGATTCCAACGCCGAGGCCTACGAAAGCATCCGCCATGCGTTCGACGCCGTGGTCCGGTCACTTCGTTGGGTCAACAATGCCGGATGAGGTGACGACTCCTGGGCTCGGCGAGTCGATGCACATCAACAGACTGTCCGGGCTTCTTCCCGTGGCCGCCTTTTCATGTAGCGAGGATCATGGCTGAAGAGCTATCCACCGCTATAATGGAAGCCGTCATTCACAGGTTTTGTGAGGCGGCTAAGGATGTCCAACGACTCGCACAAAATGCATACTGATTTCGTGGGCTGGTTTGAACAGCAAATGGGGCGACAGTACGAACTGCACGCCAATCATATCAATCCGGCATTCGTCAAAATGCTTCGCACGATTGGTTTCGATAAAGGCTACGTGCGTGGCGAGGGATGCTATCTCTGGGACGGCCAGGGCAACAAGTACCTGGATCTGTTGACGGGATGGGGTGTTTTTGCCATCGGGCGCAATCACCCGAAGGTGAGGGCCATTCTGGAACAACTGTTGGGCCGCCAGATGCCGAACCTGGTTCGCATGGATTGCAGCCTTCTGAGCGGTCTTGCGGCCGAGATGCTCACCAAGCATATCGGTGGTGATCTGTCTCGCGTGTTCTTCACCAACAGTGGTACAGAGACCGTTGAAGGGGCGATCAAGTTTGCCCGATGTGTTACAGGCCGACAGAGGATCATCTATTGCGACCATGCGTTCCATGGTTTGACGACCGGATCCCTCTCAATCAATGGCGCCGACTTCTTCCGCGAACGATTTGGGGAATTGATGCCCGGGACCGAACGCATTCCCTTCAATGACCTGGAAGCGTTGGAGCGAGCGCTCAGCGACCATCAGGCGGCGGCGTTTATCGTTGAGCCCGTCCAAGGCAAGAGTTGCGAGGTGGTTCAAGACGGTTTTCTGGCCGAGGCGCAGCGGCTTTGCAGAAAGGCCGGTACGTTGCTGGTCATAGACGAAGTGCAGACCGGCTTGGGTCGGACCGGCAAATGGTTCTGCTTCCAGCATTGGCCCGAAGTGGAGCCGGACATGGTCTGCGTCTCCAAAGCACTCTCCGGCGGCTATGTTCCTGTCGGCGCCGTAGTCACCCGGCCGAAGATCATGGATCGAGTTTTTGATTCCATGGAGCGGTGCGTGGTGCACTCCAATACCTTTGGTCAGAATGATCTGGCGATGGCGGCGGCCCTGGCGACCATGCATGTGATCGAAGAGGACGGCCTGGTCGAGAACGCCGCTGCCATGGGTCAGTATGCCATGGAAAAGCTCAAGGCGGTTGCTGCCTCCTGCCCGTTTGTATCAAAAATCCGGGGCAAAGGGCTCATGTTCGGCATCGATTTTGCCCGGCCAGAATCGTCTCTGAAGCTGAAAATGGCCTGGGACATGCTGCACAAGCTGCACTTTGCCGTTTTCGGGCAGATGGTGATTGTGCCCCTGATGCATAAGCACCATATTCTGACTCAGGTGGCGGGATACCATACTGAGGTGATCAAGTTCCTCCCGCCGCTGATTGTGACGCGTGCGGATGTGGATTGGTTCATTACCGCCATGGGCGAAGTGCTTGCCGATACACAGCGTTTCCCCGGTACCGCGTGGGATACCGTATTGGGCTTAGCCAAGCGTGCAATCCGGGCCTAAAGAGCCGAGAAGGTGACGGGGTAGATCGTGGAGCCTGTGTATCGCTGGTTGTTGGTTGGGGTGATGAGAGTTGTCACTCACCCCTGGTTGACCTTGGTGTGTGCGGCGGTGGTATTGCTGGCCAGCGTGACACTGGCGCTGATGCGGCTGAGCATATCAACGGACCAGAACAAGCTGTTCTCGCCCGATGTGGTGTTCTTCCGCGATTACACAGAGTTCACGAAGCGTTTTCCCGAGAACGAAGCCATTTACATCATCATTGAGGCGTCGCAGCGCGCGGCCATGCCGCCGGTAGAGCGATGGACCGCCTTGGCCGATGCGGTTGCCGCTCGTCTGCAGCAGATGCCTCAGTACGTCAAAGCGGTTGACTACCGGATACCACTTGATGAACTTGGCTCTCAGGGGATTCTTTTTGAGCAGCGGAGTCAGCTCGTCAAGATCTTCGATGATGTAAAACGATTCATTCCCTTGGCGAAGCTGTGGGCCGAGAAACCCAACCTGATGACGGGTTTGCTCGGGAGCACTCCCATGGAGCGGTTTCTGACCGCCTTGACCTTCCAGCAGCCTGACAAGGAAACTGCGCAGTTCGTCAATTTGCTGGCCGAATCCTGGGTGGCCACGGTAAAATCCTCCAACCAGCCATTGCAGATTGGCCAGCACCTTCCAGACCTTGCCGCCTTGGATGCGACCGATCCGTCTCGCCTTGGATATTACTATGTCCCTGATGAGGCGGATCCACGTCGGCGTTTGCTGCTCGTCGGGGTGTATCCTCGCCAGAACTTCACCTCTTTGACGGGGATTTCGCGTACAGTCGAAGCTATACGCGATGCCTGTAGTCAGGTGGCCAAGCAGTTTCCGGAGTTCGCCATCGGTGTTACGGGACGTCCGGCCCTAGAAGCCGATGAGATGCGTACGACCGACCGTGATTCAAGCCGGGCAGAAGCAATCGCTCTGGTCGTCGTGTTTATCGGCTTGGTCGTGATGCTGCGGTCGGTCTGGCTGGCGCTGGTGGCCGAGATCGCGTTGGGGGTGGGCATTGGTTGGACGTTCGGTTATGCGACCCTGACGGTAGGGGAGCTCAACCTTCTCTCAATCGTATTTCTTATCGCGCTGATCGGTATCGGCATGGATTACCTGATCCAGATCCTTGCTGCTTATCGGCGTGAAGCGGTTCGCTACGGAAGAGACACGGCTATCTGGCTGCGTGTCTTCCGATACGTCGGTCCGCCGATTACCACCGCGTGCATGGGCGCGGCCGGGGCGTTTCTCGTCGCCGTCCTGACCGATTTTCGTGGTGCCGGCGAACTGGGGATCATCGCGGGCGGGGGCTTGCTTTTGTGCCTTCTATCCGGGTATACGGTTCTGCCGGCCCTGTTGGTTCTCTTCCCGCCTAAGCTGACGAAAAGGGATCCCGGGCAGCGATATGCCGGCTCGACATCGCATCGCACCAGTTGGTGGTATCGAGCGTTGCCAGCCATCTGGGTTCTCCTTCTGCTGGTAGGTATCCCCTTTGCGACCAAGGCACGCTTCAACCCCAACCTGCTTGAACTGCAAGCGCCCAATCTAGAATCCGTGAAACTGGTGAAGAAATTGCAGACTTGGTCGGCTGTTGTTCTTTCAGATAACCTCGATCTGCTTCGCCGCGTGCGGCAGCCATTGATTGACGCTCCCACCGTTGCCAAGACTGAAAGCCTGCTCGATGCTCAGGACAATTACGTCTGGCTCAAACAGAAGCAGAATGAGTTGCCAGCCATTGTCTGGAGCAGCCCGTCGCCCGTCCAGCCCCAGGACTTGGCCGGGCTTGCGGCCAAGGCCCGCCAGCTTGCCGATCGGTTCCAGTCAAACTCGATCAACAGCCAATCTGCAGATGATCCGGAATTCGTAAAAGCCGCAGCGGCCCTCCGCGAGTATGGGGGGATCCTCGCCTCCGCATCGGACTCTGAAAGGGATCGCATTGCCCGCCGAATGTCCTTGTGGCAGGAAGGCTTTGTCGAGCAGCTCCGCCGCCAGTTGAGCCAGCTCTCTCCGTCCCCCCTCGACATACAAAACCTTCCGCCGGGCCTCCGCAATCACTTGGTCAGCGACGATGGCCAATATGCCCTCTACATCTATCCCAAGGACGACCTCTGGAAACAGGAGGGGTTGGCCAAGTTCGTTCACGACGTCGAGACACGCGTCGCCCAGGTACCCGGCAGCCCGCGCGTCACGGGGATCGCCGTCAACATCTTCCATTCCACCAGTGCGGTCGCAAAATCCTTCTACAAATCCACCGCTTATGCCCTGGGGCTTATCTTCCTACTGGTGCTGATTGATCTACGGAACATCAGGCAGACTCTGCTTGCCATCAGCGTAGTGGCGATGGGCATGCCCATGCTCATTGCGTTGATGGGCCTCTTGGGTATTAGTTGGAATTTCGCCAACTTCTTTGGTCTGCCCATTCTGATCGGTGCGGCCCATGAGTATGGCGTCTTCCTGGTCCACCGCTATCGCGAAGTCCTGTACAACCCGCGACGAGTCTGGCAGCGATGGGACACCAGTGATCGCGCCTTGCTGCTGTGTGCATTCGTTACCTCCAGCAGCTTCGGGTTCTTCTGGGCATTGGGACATCACGAAGGGCTCAAGAGCCTCGGGTTGGTCATGGCGTTGGGTAGTGCGTGCAGCTACCTAGCCGGTCTCTTGGTTGTCCGACCGCTGCTGCTTTGGCGGTTGAGCCGCATCGACCATAATCGTGGCGGACAATCCCATTGTGCGGCCTTGCCCAATGACTCTGCGAAGCCCTCGTGATTCTGCCGCTGCCAGCAACCGCAAAGGCTATTCGAACGTGATCTCGTAATACGGTGTCTTGTCCACAGTGCCATCAATTGTGAATCGTCCGCCATCCACGGGCAGCTCCTTCTGCGTTCGCCGCCCATCGTGATCGAGGACAAAAACCTGTTTGATTTGCCTTCCGGAAATGCTGACTATCGCTTTTGCGGGTTCTAGCAAGATGGAACCTCGGCCTCGCTCGATGATCTGATCCTCCGTTGCATTCAGCTTCATGTTGGTGTTGCGGGCGCGAGCGATTGCCACGACCACCAGCGATTGGGCAGACTGCATCGATTCGTGTTTCCCTTTAGCCGTTACGTAGATTGCGCCAAAGGGGCTCTTCGGGGTGATTGTGACTTGGCCAAGGTCGCACTTCTGCCCTTCGGCGAAACCCACCACTGCCTTGGTGCCCGGCGTGTTGACTGTGAAATAGCCGGCGAGCGTGTTTTCTGGCCCCTCTTTCCATCGGAGCTGTCCCGTGGAGGACACCAGAATCCCCTCTTTCGCAAATGGCGTCAGGTCGAACGCGGGAGTGTCCTGATACTGTTCGGTGAACTTCACTGAACACCGTGCCACGGCCAGCGCCCTTGCCGGCACCTTGTCGCAATCAAATCCCTTCAGGTCGTACGCCTGAATGGTGCGATCTGCAAAACCCAGCTTCCCGTCGGCCAGCGACGGCATATGCACATTCATCGTTGCTTGCAGGTCGGACTCCTTTACGTCCCCCCGCAGCACCTGCCGGACCACTGCGGGGAAGATGCCCAGCACCTGGGGTGCGGTGACATCCCATGCATCCCGGCCGATGCGTTCGCTGAAGCCGCCGTTGTCACCATTCTGGAACATGTAAGACACGTCCCAGCCCTGCAGGCCCAATCCGTAGGCCCCAAGAATCGCGGGCCCTTCGACGCCCCATTCATTGGGATAGACGTGAATCCATTCCGAGAGCATAAACGGCCGATCACTCACCTGCTGGAGCCCGCTGCTGAGCAGTTCCGAACCGGCTACTCGCAGCATCGATCGATTGTTGAACTTTTCTCCCGGCTTCCCGCTGCCGCCACCGAAATAATTGTGGCGATCGATCAGCCCGACGCGGTAATCGGCGTGCAGATTGTAGAGATGGCTCACCGACCGCCCGGCTTGCCAATTCGAGCCCAAAACCTCGCCTTGATATCCCGCTTCGCGTACTGCCTTTACATAGCGGTCGTAAAACTCGCACTGCAGTTCATAGAGGAACTGGACTGTGTCGAGGAGTCGCTGGCGTCGATAAGCCTGGGAGCCATTCAACTGGTTCAGATCCCAGTACCATGGGTTTCCCAGCGGCAGGATGTTGTTCTTGTCTAGGTGCTCTCCCACCGGCTTGAACCCATCACGCTCAAATCCATCGAAGGCTTTGTCGCCCCAGGCCTGCACGAGTCTTTCCTGGCTGCCATATTTCCTGCGCAGCCACTGCGAGAACCGCTCGGCCACCTTCGCCCGCAGGGTGGGGCTGGTCTTCAGAGGGCCCATGGAGGTGTAGAACAGGATGCTCTGCTCATTGACGACCTCAAGGGCGCAGATGGCAGGGTCTTCCGCATAGGTCAGGCCTGTATAAGGATTCTTGTGTTGCAGAAGATTCACCATCTGGCGGATATGCAGATTTTGAATTTCCGGCGAATAGAAGATGGCACTGTGTGGCACGTTGATGCGGTTGTTCTTTTCAGTGAATTGGCCGAACTCCTCAAGGTAAGGTACGTCACGCCGATCGGCCGGCCCGATTTTGATTGTTCCGAAGTGCGCCGACAGTTCGACGTAGATCCCGGCGTCCTTGAACTTGGCCACCTGGTAGTCCATCCGGGTTAGCGACGCCTGGTCAAATTCTGCCGAGGAGTCCTGCGACTGAATTCCGCTCCACCCCGTTCCATCGGCGAATTTGTGCAGGCGGACCGAGTTGATGCCGAACTTCGGATAGAATGCAGCCCGCTTATCCGCGACCGCCTTCTCGGGGAAGCAGTTGCCATAGCACAGATTCAGGCCCCACAGTTTGATCGGCTTGGCACCATATATCAGCCGATCACCCTCGCGCGTAATGCGGCCAAGCTTTCCGGCCGGCTTGTCCAGCCAATCCTCCATGCCGATCACGCTGGGACCGGTGTCGTTGGCCGGCCTGAATTCGTACCATCCCGTGGCTTCCTCCGCGGCATACAGCTGTGCAGTTCCAATGAACATGACCACACTGGCCGCGACTACTGTCAGTTTGTGCCAAGCATTCATCACCAGGGTCTCCTCGTACAGTGTTACTCGCGATATGCGCATGTGGTTGAAGGCATGATGTGGGCGTTGGGTGATGAACTCGAAATCAACGCCAAAAGCAGGTATCGCCTCGACGTTTACGACAACAAAGATCCCGCCGCCACTGCGAATCTTGTAACCGCCGGCGATGCCCCTGCAATCCGCTGAGAGTCGCTCTCCGCTTTATCCTACGAACTTCACCGGGGTTCCCACGCGAACCATTCGGCCCAGCCGTTTTGCATCCCAGTTGCTCAGCCTGAGGCAGCCATGCGATCCCGTCTTGCCGATCAGCTCGGGATTGGGCGTGCCATGGATGCCATACCCTGGCAGCCCCAAGCCGATCCAGCACAGCCCGACCGGATTGCGGGGACCTGGCGGAATGAGCAGTTTCTTCTCAACCCCTTTGACCTCCGGCCACTTGCGGGGATCAAAGGTGTATGAAGGATTCTCGGCGACGACGACAATCCGGGTCTGCCCGCCAGGACGTTTCGACACCTGTGCCGCGATGCTGCAATGAAACATCCCTACCAGGTGTTTCTGTTCATCGAACGCGCGGATGACCCTCTGCCCCAGGTTCACTTCCAATTGCTTCGCACGCGACCATCTGGGCGGCAACGTCCTTGGCACCCGAATCGTGTCACCCGCTCGCAAACGCGCCAGGTTCTTTCCTCGATTCAGCCGCATCAGCAAACCCTGGGTGCAGTGGTGCTTCTCGGCTAAGGCGTCTGTCAGCGAGCGATACCCCAGATACCGTTTCTTCGACTTCTCCACCCAGGTTCCGGGTGAACCTGTCACTTGCTTGAGATCCTCCGGCCGGACGGTGTAGTTCGTCAGGGGTTCCACCTCGTTGATGCGCAATGCGCTGCCTGTCGCCTCGTCGAGCTTCCCGGTGATGGCCAAACCTCGGGCACGCTGGAACTCCTTGATAGCCAACGTGGTCTTTCCTGCCAGACACCCATCGATCAGGCCCGGGGAAAATCCTTCCCGCTCCAAGGCCAACTGCCAGCGCACGGCTCGAAGCGCCGCTGGATCGATCTGCTTCTGCCCAACGCCAGCTCCGTGAACAGTCCCCACTACGATGCCCACCAGCACCAGGACCAGCATCCTTGCCATCGATATTGAACTACACTCGACCACGATCGACTCTCCTCATTAGCGTAGATCAGAAAACAGAGGGCACCTGCCTTGGCTGTATTCTCGAGTACGCCTTTCCGTCATAATACCGTGTGGCCCGGAAGACCCGAATACCTAGCGGAGCATTCGATGAATCCTCAAGTGAAACATTTGCGGTTCGCCTGGTTCTGCTTGTCGCCGGTGGTTCTGTTGCCCTTCATTGCCACCACGTTGCTGGCCCAGTCCGAACCCCGAGTCTACCGCGATCGCGTCGAGCCACATTGGTTCGCCAACAACACCCGCTTTTGGTATCGCAACAACCTCCGCGAGGGGGCTCGCGAGTTTGTTCTCGTCGATACGCAGAAGGGCACGCGTCAATCCGCCTTTGACCACGCGCGTGTCGCTGCGGCTTTGGGTGCTGCGGCCGGACAACAACTGACCGCAGACAAATTGCCGATCGAAACCCTGAGTTTTGAAGATGATGGCAACGCCGTCATCTTACGCGGCCGCGCCGGCACCTGGCGATTGGATTTGCGCAGTTACGAACTGCAACCCCACAAATTCACTGGCGAATCCGCTGCCTCCCTTGCAGCCAGCACCCAACCGCGTCCAAGCGTACGCACGGGTGAGGAGACCAACATTACCTTCATCAACCGCACCGGTGGCGAAGTCCAGATCTTCTGGCTGGACTCGGAAGGCCAGCGTCGCCCCTACGCCACCATCAAGTCCAATGGCCAATGGGACCAGCACACCTTCGCCGGTCATGTCTGGCTTGTGGCCGACAAGGCGGGCAAGACACTCGGCGTTTTCGAAGCGGCCAACGAGTGGTCCACTGCCATCGTCGATGGCAAAGGGGTTGTGCGCAAAGCCGACGCCCCTGAACGTCGCCAGCGGCGCCGTGGCCCGGATCGCGCGGAATCTCCTGATGGCAAATGGACCGCTTTCATCAAGGACCATAACCTCTACGTGCGTGCCAAGGAAACCGGCGAGGAGCATGCCCTCAGCCACGACGGCGAACCCGATGACGCGTACTCCATCGACAATCTATGGTGGTCTCCCGACTCACAGAAGCTCGCCGCAATGCGCATCGAAAAAGCCCAAGAACACAAGGTCTACATCATCGAGTCTTCGCCCGCGGATCAACTCCAGCCCAAGTTACGCACCCTGGACTATCTCAAGCCGGGCGACCGCATCGCCCACCCGCGTCCCCAGCTCTTTCTTCTTGGCTCCCGCCAGCAAATCCCCCTGAAAGACGAGCTTTTCTCCAATCCCTGGAGTATCGAGGATGTGCGCTGGGCGGCCGACTCCTCTCGATTTACCTTTGTCTACAATCAGCGTAGCCACCAAGTTCTTCGTCTCGTGGGTGTTGATGCAACCTCCGGTGCCGCTCGCCCGATCATTGAAGAACGGAGCGATACTTTCATTTGTTACTCCGGCAAGTATTACTGCGAATGGATTGGCGATCGCGAGATCATCTGGATGTCGGAACGCGATGGTTGGAATCATCTGTGGCTTTACGATGCCCAGACCGGGCAAGTGAAGAACCAGATTACCAAAGGCCCGTGGGTTGTTCAGAACGTCAACCACGTCGATCGCGATCGCCGGCAAATCTGGTTCCGGGCCGGGGGCATTCGCCCTGATCAGGACCCCTATTACACTCACTTTTGCCGGGTTAATTTCGATGGCACCGGCTTGGTTGTTCTCACCGAAGGCGATGGCACGCACAATATCCAATGGTCACCCGGTGCCAGCTATTTCGTAGACTCCTGGTCGCGTGTGGATCTGCCTCCAGTTACCGAGCTTCGCCGCAGCGACACCGGGCAGCTCGTCTGCAAGCTCGAAGAAGCCGACGCCAGCGAACTGCTCACCGCTGGTCTTCGCTTCCCCGAGCGTTTCGTTGCCAAGGGCCGCGATGGCGTCACTGATATCTACGGCGTTATCATCCGCCCCCGCGGTTTCGATCCTGGTAAGAAATACCCCATTGTCGAAAACATCTACGCCGGCCCCCAAGGCTTTTTTACTCCCAAATCCTTCCGCGCCCGCTATGGTCACCAGCAGCAGATCGCCGATCGCGGTATGATTGTCGTTCAATGCGATGGCATGGGCACCTCCGGGCGGTCCAAGAAGTTCCACGACGTCTGTTTCCAGAATCTCCGCGATGCCGGCTTCCCCGATCGCATTCGGTGGATCAAAGCTGCCTCTGCCAAGTATCCTCAACTTGATCTGACGCGAGTGGGAATCTATGGGGGCTCGGCAGGGGGACAGAACGCCATGGCGGCGCTCCTCTGGCATGGCGACTTCTACAAGGTTGCCGTCGCCGACTGCGGTTGCCATGACAATCGCATGGATAAGATCTGGTGGAACGAGCAGTGGATGGGTTGGCCCATTGGTAAACACTACGAGGAGAACTCCAACGCCGTGAATGCCCACCGCCTCCAAGGCAATTTGATGCTTATCGTTGGCGAAGTGGATAGCAACGTTGACCCGGCTTCCACCATGCAGGTTGTCAACGCCCTGGAGAAGGCCGATAAGGATTTCGATCTGGTCATCATCACTGGGGCTAACCACGGAGCTGCTGAGACTCCGTATGGTTCTCGTCGTCGCGCCGATTTCCTTACCCGGCATCTACTAGCGGAGTAGCCCAAGGGCGTGTGCGGCGTTAAAGCAAAAAGCCCACGGGCCGTAAGGTCCGTGGGCTTTCTGCATCTATCTTCCTCTTGGGTGGCACGCTCAAACCCTGCCGAGCGTTCCACACTCCTCGTCGCTATCTCCCACTACCCTGCCCCTGTACTCGCCGCAACAACGCTTTTGCTTGGCGCGTCACATCCGCATTTCCACTCACCTGCGCCACCTTCTCCAGAGGCTGACGCAACTTCGTTGCCATCGCAGCCGCGTCCTGCCCTTTTACGAGCTTCTGTGCAATCGAAACGATGGCCGCGCTTGCTTCTTCCTTTGTGCCCGCATTGTCCAGATACGGCGTGGCCAGGTCTATTGCGTCGAGCGAAGCGATGCTGTCCAGTGCCGCCAGCAGTAGACGCTTCTCTTCGTCTCGCTGCACCAGCGGTTGTGCTTCTCGGCACATTGACAAACGTTGTTCGGCCGCGAGACTCGACCGGGCTGCCATCGTCAGATAAGCACGCAAACCCAGGAGCCTATCTGCCGGACTGGTCCCGTCTTTGGCCAGCGTCAAGAGGTCCGGCGCCACTTCTGCCGTTTTCCACGTCCCCAACGAGCGAATTGCCGTAGCCCGAACCCTGGCGTCTGCGCTGGTATCCGTGACTGTCGTCCGAATTGCTTTTAGGGACTCTGTTCCGCCGATCCCGCTTAGCAGTCGCAGGATCGCCACCTTCTGCTCTACCTGCGCTTGCGCCATTCGTGCGATCAACTTCTGGGCACACGACTCTGCGTCCTCGGCCCTGTTACACACTCCAGCGATCGCCTGCTCAAGGGCGTTTAGCCCCTGCGATTCCTTGGTCTGCATTAACAGATCTACCAATGCCGGCAGTTCTGCAGGACTCGCCAATTCGCCCAACTGACGCATGGCGGCCAGACGCACTTTGGAATCGGCGTCGCCAGTCGCCTTCAACAGAGCGGCAATGCAGCCGAGCATCCGCCGACGGCCTACAAGATCAATCCCCGTTAGACGCTGATTTGCCTGCTCGGCACCAAGCATTGCCACGACGGCTGCATCCGCCGCCTGACCCGGGAAGCTGGCAAAGCCCTCCTTCGCTTGCTGGGCGATCTCTTTGTCGGCATTGGCCATCAATCCCAAGAGCGCCGGCACTGCCGCAGCATCGCCGATTGCCACCATCGCCGTGATCGCCGCCGCTTGCACGGGCTTCGCGCCACCCTTTGCGGCCGTGATCAGCGCCGGTAGCGCCGCCCCATCCCGGCGGTTGCCCAGTGCCTGAATCAGCAGGACCTGCCGGTCTGCCGGTAACTGGCTTAACTGCGCCGTCATCACCGGTGTCACCTCGATGTCTGGCGTCTCGTATGTCGTTCGCACCGCAGCCGCAAACACCAGGTAGTCATCGTTGCGTAGTGATTGCTGCAACAATGACAGGCCTTCCTTTTGTCGCGTCAGGATTGCCCCTCGTACGGCCGCGGTCCGGACCTGATGGGGGCCCGAGATCGCGAGCAGACGATCATAGATCCGAATCGCCTCGTCTCGTTGCCCGTTGGCTGAAAGTGATTCGGCGCACCGCAGCAGACCTTCACAGAAGGCTAGTTGATTCGCAGCGGGTGTATTGGGCAGTGCTCCGTCGATCGCCTTAGCTGCCGCCTGATTCCCGATTTTACCCAAAGCGCGTGCGGCAGCTTGTGCCGCGTCTGCGTCCGAATCCTGCAGGTGCTTGGCCAGCAGTTCTACCGCCTTCGCATCGTGGCGAACGCCGATGCTCCCCATGACGCCGATCAGCGGGCGCCCCTGCAGGTGTCCCAACGCATTTCGCAACGCGTCATCCACCGCCGGATCCGGGATGGTTTCCATCGCGAATCTCGCCATATGCGACAACTTTTCATTTCCGAGCAATTCAGCCAGGGGCGCGACCGCGTCCTTGGTGCCCACTTGCGCTAGTTGCCTGCACGCATCTGCCTTTTCCTTTTGTGGTGCATCCGACTTCAGGATGGCGACAAGCTTATCCACCGTATCCTTCACGTCCGATGGATTGGCTTGCCCATATGCCTGTGCCGCCATCGCAAGTCCGAACGCAACGATTACGAGAGACTTTATTGTTAGCTTTGACATGGCATGGTTCCGCGTTGAATCGACCCGCGTTTCAATTGGCGGGTATACTGGTCGTTTCACGGCGGCCCAACGGGCCGCGCTCTGTTGCCCCTACAACGTCCCTAGAAGATCCACGGCTCCCGCATCGCCCGCGATCGCAGGCGATTGGCCTCCGGATCATTGATGAATTCCGCCTTGACTGGATCAAACCGCATGTTGCGCTTGAGCCACATGCAGATGTTGGCTGCATGCACTGTTGACATCGATCGATACATCACTTCGGCATTGGCGACGGTCTGCCGCCGCGATTTGATGCAATTGAAGAAATCGCGCACGTGGCTCATGGGTTGCCCCGTCCGCGCCATGTAATCGCCGACGATCTTCTTGAATTCGCCCAGCATCGCCGGCGACGACACATCCGGCTTGGCATAGCCATCCGCGGCCGATACCCAGCCTTCGCTGCCCTCGAATCGCATGCCGCATGACCCATGCCACCATTCGTCGCCTCGGTGCAGGATCATCTTCACGCCATTGGCAAAGCGTGTGACCATTCCGTCGCCCGTGGGATTGTTCACATACTCGTACTCCACCGGGGACGTATCCAACGCATCAATCCCTGCCTGGGCTTGGGCAAAGGTGTGTGCGCCCCACTCGCCGATGCAACTGGTGTGGAAGTCATAAAAGCCGCGCCACCCACCACGCACATAGGCTGAGTTATAGGGCCGCCACGGGCAGGGCCCCAGCCACGCATCCCAGTCCACCACATCCTTCGGCGGCTCGGGCTCTGCTGGTAGCCAGTCGTGCCGCATCTCGGCTGCATCCCATGGGGCGATGTGAGCGCGGGCGGTGTGGATCTTGCCCAGCCGCCCACTGCGCGCCATCTCGATGCAGAATACGAAATTCCCCTCGCTCAACCGCTGCGTTCCCGTCTGATAAATCCGCCCGTACCGCCTGGCCGTCTCGACGACCATCTGTCCCTCGGCGATGGTCATACACGACGGCTTCTCGGAATACACGTCTTTCCCCGCACGCATTGCCAGCGTCGCCGCCAAGGCATGCCAGCGATCCCCGGTGGCAATCAGCAAACCATCAATGTCCGTGCGTGTTGCGAGGAATTCACGCATGTCTGCATACGCCTTGCAGTCGTTGTTGCCGTACTTGTTATCGATGATTCGTTTGACGTTTTCTCGCTGCTGCTTTCGCGCATCGCATACGGCCACGAACTGCACATCCGGCTCTGGCAGCATCCACTGCAGATCGCTTGAGCCCCGGCCGCCAATGCCCAGGCCGCCCATGATGATCCGCTCGCTGGGTGCAACCGTCCCGTTCCGTCCGAGTGCCGAGGCCGGTACAAACAGCGGCGCCGCAACCACGCCGCCCGCCACCGCCGCTTGCTTCAGGAATTGCCGCCGCGTGACCGACGACCCACATGCCCTGCTTCGAGGATGTGATTCAGTTTTCCCACTAATGCCGATTTGAGGAGGTGATTGGATTCTTGACATGTTGGGCATCCTACAAAGCTCATGCATTAGGGAAAAGAGTTTTTCGTAAGGTTTGTCCGGGGCGACCACGAATGTCGAATGAACGAAAGTTTCGCGGCGTGGTACATGACTGCAGGAGATGCTCTATACATATTCTCAGAGGGATTCGATGATCACAAACCGTTCACTACGCTTGGCCTTCTGCGCGGTGCTGGCCCTTGCAGGGTTCTTCCCGATCACTGGGTTGGCTGATGCATCGGTGCAGATGACGCAGCAGTCCCTGGTCATCCCCACTTACCGCACCGGCCAACCCGAGAAGAACCCCATCTTTTTTACCGGCCGCAGCTATCAAGGCGCCAAAGGTCCGATCTACCCCTATCCGCTTCTCGACAAACTGAGCGACACCAAGGAAGACAAGACCTACAGAGCCATCTACCTTGAGAATCCCTACGTTCAGTATTGTGTTCTGCCCGAAATCGGTGGCCGCATCTTTACTGGGCTCGACAAAACCAACAAATACGACTTCATCTACCGCCAACACGTCATCAAGCCCGCCCTCATTGGCATGGTCGGCGCCTGGATCTCCGGCGGCGTGGAGTGGAATATCCCCCATCACCACCGCGCTTCCACCTTCATGACCGTCGATCACAAAACGGTCGAGAACGCTGATGGCAGCAAAACCGTCTGGGTCGGCGAAATCGAGCTGCGTCATCGCATGAAATGGCTTGTCGGCATGACCCTCTACCCCGACAAGTCGTATCTCAAGGTGACCGTAAAGCTCTTCAACCGCACCCCGCTCCCGCATTCGCTCCTGTACTTCGCCAACATTGCTGTTCACGCCAACCCCGATTACCAGGTCATCTTTCCGCCCGCTACAGAATTCGGCACGCAGCACGGCAAGAGCGAGTTCGTCAATTGGCCCATCGGTCGTGGTTTCTATGGCGGCCAGAATCGCAACGGTATCGATGTCAGCTGGTGGAAGAACCTTCCCACCCCTGCCTCCATCTTCTGCTGGAACTACGAAGATGACTTCTTCGGTGGCTACGATCACGGCAAGCAGGCCGGCATCGCCGTTATTGCGGATCACCACAACGCCCCTGGCAAGAAGTTCTTCGAGTGGGGAAATGGTCCCGAAGGACTCATGTGGGATAAGATCCTCACCGATACCGATGGCCCGTATCTTGAGTTGATGGCAGGGGGGTACTCCGATAATCAGCCGGACTATAGCTGGATCCAACCCACGGAAGTAAAGGTCGTCGAGCAGTACTATTATCCCATCCGCGAATTGGGCGGGATCAAGAACGCCAACCGCGACGCTGCGGTCAACCTTGACATCAAGAACTCCACCGCTCGTTTGGCCTTCAACACAACTTCCGAACAGCGCAACGCCACCGTTCTTCTGCAAACCAATGGCAACACCCTCTTGCAGCAGCAAGTGACCATTGCCCCGGATAGACCTTTTGCCAAGGAAGTTCCCCTTCCTCCCAATACGAAGCCGGAGGATCTTCGCGTATCGCTCTTGACCTTGGCTGGCAAAGAGTTGATCGCGTATCGCCCGGCGAAGGCGAAGAACTCCCCAATGCCCAAACGCGTCGAGCCACCACCGGCTCCCAAGGATATCAAGACCAACGAAGAACTGTACTTGGCGGGCCTCCGCCTGGAGCAATTTCACAGCCCAGCCCTGGAACCCTACCCCTATTACGAAGAAGCCCTGCGTCGCGATCCCGGCGACTATCGCGCCAACGTTGCCCTGGGCATCCTCTACTGCAAACGGGCCATGTACGAGCAGGCCCAGGAGAAACTCACGGCAGCCGTTCAGCGTGTCACCCGCAACTACACCAGCCCCAAGGATACCGAGGCGTTCTACTACCTCGGCGTTGCCGAGCGGGCGTTGGGTAACGTGTCGGCCGCGACGAATGCTTTCCAGAAAGCCGCCTGGAGCCCCGCTTGGTACGCCCCGAGCAATTATGCGCTGGCCGAACTGGCTTGCAGGGGAAGTGACTACCCTCAAGCTCTCGAATTCATCAACCGATCTCTGGCCGCAAATGCACTGAATACCAGGGCCCTCGCTCTCAAGACCGCGCTGCTGCGTAAGCTCGGCCAGAAGGAACAAGCCCAAGGGTGCATCGCTGCGATCCGTGACATCGATCCCCTCGACCACCACGCCGCCAATGAGCAATACTTGGCCCGCCCCGATGACAAGGCCGGCCTCGAGAGTGTGACGACTCTCATGCGGCACGAGGTCTCGGCTTACCTGGAACTGGCCGTCGATTACGGCAATGCGGGCCTATACGACGAAGCCATTGATGTCCTTAGCCGTTTCGCCAGAACCGCCGGCGATTCGACCAAAGTCAATCCCCTCATCCACTACTATCTCGGCTATTATTGGGAACAGAAAGCGGACAATCAGAAGGCTCTAAATCACTACAAGCTCGCCGCCCAGATGCCCGCCGATTACTGCTTCCCCTTCCAGTTGGAATCCATTGACGTCTTCCAACACGCTATTGCGTGTAACCCCTCCGATGCCCGTGCCCCGTACTATCTCGGCAATCTCATCTATGATCTCCAACCCCAAGTGGCTGTCCGCTACTGGGAGCAATCCCGCCAGCTCGATGCCACCTTCGCCACCGTCCACCGGAACCTCGGCTTTGCCTACGCCCGCATCGAACGCGACAACGGCAAAGCCATTGCCAGTCTCGAAAAGGCCATCGCCTGCGATGCCAAGGACCCTAAGTTCTTTGCCGAACTGGATGCCCTCTACGAAGCCGCCAGCACCGACCCGGCCAAACGCCTGGCGATGCTTGAGAAGAACCACGATACCGTCTCCCAGCGAGACGATGCGCTTCTCCGCGAGATTTCGTTGCATATCCTGCTGGGCAACTACGATCGCGCCATCGCCTTGCTGGGCGATCACCATTTCCGGCTGTGGGAAGGCGAGACCGGCACCCATGACATCTACGCCGATGCGCACATGCTCCGTGGCCAGCGCTTCTTCCAAGCCAAGCAGTATGCCGAGGCCCTGAAGGATTTTGAAGCGGCTGGTCAGTATCCCGATCGTTTCGAAACCGCCAAGCCCACTCGGACCAGCGGAAAGCTGATCCAAGTGAGCTATTTCCTCGGCACCGTCTACGAAGCCCTCGGCCAGGCCGACAAAGCTCGTAGCTACTATGAACAAGCCACCCAAGGATCTCGAGAGGGCTCCGATCTCCGCTATTACCAGGCACTGGCCCATGGCAAGCTCAATCAGGAGGATAAGGCCACTCAGATCTTCAATGACTTGATCCGCACAGGACAGGATCGCCTCAAAGCCACGGAGGGCATGGATTTCTTCGCCAAGTTCGGCACACGCCAATCCGCCACCGCGCAACGTGCCAACGCCCATTACCAGATCGGCCTGGGCCACCTTGGCAAACGGGAATTCCCTGAAGCCAAAGAGCAATTTGAATCCGCCCTCAAGCTCAATGCCGCCCACCTGGGTGCTCGAACCATGCTGGCTACCCTTGCCCGCCAGTAGCTTCGCGTTTTCCGCCACTTTGCGATAGGTTCCCTCTCTGGCCCTTTCCCGGAGTTTCGGGAGAGGGCCAGGGTGGAATCATGCCCCCATTCCGCCGATCTCATAAAACTGCCTCAACCGTCATTAATCTACAGAGGATGTGCAGCGGGTTTCTCGCTCGGCCGGCGCGCATGCGGCGTTTCTTCAATCAAAGGAGAGCGAGATAGTGACATCGTGCAACGGAAAAGGGGGCTGTTTTGAGGTCATTACAACTCCGCGTTGTTCCATTCCTGACGACCGTCCTGAGACTCGGCTTGGGCATCATGCTGCTATACAGCGGCTTGGTGAAAGCACGCCACCCATATCAATTCCTCTCCAACGTGTATGACTATGAACTGGTGGGACCCGAAGTTGGGAAAGTGGTCGCGATCGGCTTGCCTTCCTTGGAACTGCTCATCGGCGGTTGCTTGATCGGTGGCATTTATGTTCCCGGTGCCCTCATGGGGAGCATGTTGCTGGGGGCAATGTTCACATTCGCTACGGCGTCGTCGTTGTATCGTGGGTTGAGCATCGCCTGCGGCTGCTTTGGTGCTTCGGTCGACGTGGTTACAGGATTTACCGTAGCCCGGGCCGGGGGGGTGTGCCTGGCAAGTCTGTTGGCGTTGCTGGGAACCAGGGTGAGGGGGAGGCAAGCGCAAACGCCGGCTGACGACCCACCTGGGGCAAATGTCTCACAACTCACGAATCTCGTCGAAGGGGCACTCTAGGCAGATGCTGGACTGCGGTTGGGCCAGACAAGGTGTTTGGCCACGCAGTGTGACCTATCTCTTCTGGCGAAAAGCCAGAGAAAGGTGGTTGGTTATGTTCTCATTCATCAGCGGTGCCAAAGTCGCCAGCCTGCTGCTTCTGGCGGGGGCGACGGTGTGCTTCGGCCTGGGGCCCTCTCGGCCCGACCCGCAGCTTCTTGGAGGCGCGTGCCCCGGCTGCACGCAGTATCCCACAACCAATTGCGGCGATGTCAAGGACGATACCGATCCGACTGGGAGCAATCATTGCTGCGCCAATGTGTTCCCCATCTGCGGAAATGGCGATGGCGGGACTCCTGGAACCAACTGCGCTGAGTCGGAACATCACTGCAGCGGTCTGAATCGTGATCTGTCTCCCTTCTGTGACAATCTGATGCAGGGGTATTGCCAATAGGCGGGCCGCAGGCCGCGATGATGGCTTGCGCAAAGTCGCTCAAGGAACCGCCAGCGGGTCCGCCCTCGGGCGGGCTCGCTGGCCGGGAAGGTGGTGAAACCATGCTCTCTTACTATCGGGCTGGTGCTTGGACTGCAATTCTCGTCGCGTGCTTGGCGCATGCGGCCCATGCGGATGTCACGCCGGCGGCAAAGGAGTTACTGGCCAAGTGTCTGGAAACGCAGACACGGCTGAACGTCCAGATCTCGCGAAGTGAAATCCTGAGCGATGCGGTGAAAGACGGCAAGCGGAGTATCGGCGCCCAGTTGGTCGAAATGCGGCGAGACAAAAACCGCTATGACCAGATACGCTGGGACTGGAATTCGCTTCCAAGCCTGGATATTCCGCGCCGAGTCGAGGATGCCAGTGCCATGAGGCAGATGTTCGATGGGACGAAACTCTTTGATGGCTGGATCTTCCGTGGAACGAACATTTATGACATCTGGCACAAAGACGTGACCGTCGCCATGAAGGAGCCGCCGGAGAAGGCCACGCGAAACACGACGCTTGCCCAATACCCTGCCGCCCCACTCGATGGATATGTTGTGCTGACACCCTGGCCTCAGAATGGGCGCACGGTCGAGACGGTGCAAAGCATGGATAACGTCAGCCTTCGCCCGGAGACCGAGGTCATTAATGGCGCAGCCTGCCACGTCATTGATGCTTCAAGTGGAAGGCAGCGATTCAGACTCTGGATTGATCCGGAGCATGGCTACCACATCGCCAAGGCTGAATACGAGGAGTCGGGAGCCAGGAAACTCCTCTCCTCGTCCTTCGGGGACGTTCGCTTTGAGAAACACGGCGATCTCTGGGTTCCCGTGCAAGGCACCGTTCGCATGCGATGGACGAAGGACAACAAGCTGGTCAGCGAAGGGACGATTCAGATCAAGCGAACGTCGATTGATTTGCATCCGGATTTCGCCGCCGTGGGCGCATTCGTTGCCGACCTACCCAATGGTACAAACATCAATGTCTACGAGGCTCCCGGTATTAAGCACGTATGGCAGAATGGTCAGATTGTGCCGTACGTGGATGCGACCGCCGTTTCCGCAATCGACACAACGGTCGCCGAGTTGTCGCGCAATGGGGGTGTGCAGTCGTTGAGTTTGCCTGGCGTGACGCAAGTATCTACTTCGCCTGCCATCGCCACACCAATTCCCTCCTCCGCAAACGGTGATAACGCTGCTCAGGCCGTGCATCATACGGCGTGGGTCTGGTGGGGCCTGGCGGGGGTTGCTGCGTTGGTGCTCACGACAACCCAATGGCTGAGACAGCGACATGTGGCATCGTCTTCCTTGGCCGCCGCGGAGAGGAGCGTACTATGAAGCCTCGTTTCCTTGTGGCCTATGTTCCTGCCCAGTTCATGTGGGCTGCAGTCGCATTGCTCGTTTTGTCCTGCTGGGCCCATGGCCAGACTACCACCGCGCCAGCAGGTGAATCGCAGAGCCGAGATGCCTCGGGAACCTATTGTGGCGTGTATTGCCTCTACGCGGCGTTGCAGCTGAACGATCGGCACGCTGCATTCTCGGATTTGATCAAGCCGGAATACATCGGGAGCTATCGCGGGAGCACGCTGGCGGAGCTTCAAAAGGCCGCGGAGGACCATGGCCTTCATGCCCAGCCCGTGGGCAACTTGACCAGTCGCGAATTACGCAGTTCGCCGTACCCCATTATCCTCCATGTGAAATCATCGGCGGACAGCAAACGCTACGACCATTATGTCCTCTGTGTCGGTGCCGATGAGAAGGATGCTTTCATCTACGATCCACCAAAAGCAATTCAGCGAATCTCCTTCCCTGAACTGGCCACTCGTTGGGATGGGGTTGGATTGGTGGTGTCGTCCAAGCCAATCAGCGCGCATGCGATCTTCTGGCCCACCTGGCGACTCCTGATGGGGATTGTTGTGTCGGCAGCGTTCGCGGCCGTGTGCTGGCATCGCGGTGTCAGCAAGCCCCGGAGAGATGAAGCGGAATGGCGCACGCCTTCCCGACAACCGCTTTCGGCAATTGTGATCCAATGCGGCCAGCTGATGGCATTTGCTCTGCTCATTGGGATCCTGTACCACCAGTTGGCCAATGAAGGTCTGCTCGCCGGCTCTTCCGCCGCCGACAAGATCGTTCGCGCCCACGAAATCGGGTTTCTGGACAAACTGGATGTCAAAGCCGTCCAGAAGGCCATGGAGCAGAAAGCCGTCGTGATTGATGCGCGACTTCCGGCAGACTACATCGCCGGGCATCTCGCCGGTGCCATCAGCATCCCGGTCAGCGCCAAGCCCGAGGAGCGACTGAAGGCCGTCGCACACGTCCCAAAGGCTTCTCGCATTGTGATCTACTGCCAGAGCGACAAGTGCCCGTTCGCCGGCAAAGTTGCCTCTACGCTGCTTCGGGAAGGCTACACAAACATCGCCCTTTTCCCCGGCGGGTGGGTGCAGTGGGCAAACCATTCAAAATCATGATGGTCCGACGAATTACGGAAGATGCTGAAGCCTGCATGGCAGGGGCCCTTGATCAGAAGTTGCCCAAGGGCCCCTGCCTGCAGTCGAACGAATCTATGCTCGCCAAGGCCGCTCTCGCTTCTCGTTTTCGCGGATCAGTTGGACTGCCAGGCTGCAGTTCTCCTTAATCTGGAAATCGAGCATGCCCACGGCCAGGAAGTCGGCTCCGTTCTTGAGAGCATAGCTGAATCCCTCATGAGGGCGGAACGCCCCGGCCGCGAGAACCTTGAAGGCGATCCACGGCTTGGTCACCGTCTTCATGAATGCGATCGTCTCTTCGGGGTTGATACACCACATGTTGTCATACCACCCCTTGCCACCGGTGAGCCAGATGAACTCTTTGCGAAGCTCCTTGGGCGTGGCCGAGGGGTAGTTGTCGCTGTGCAACGTCTTGACGTAAAAGTCGCAGGGAATCTGCATCTTCTCACAGGCCATCGGCACCAGCAGCGAATGGCTGCCAACGCCCACAGGGAGCCCGTGAACCTTGGCTAGTTCGACGGCTTTCCCCAGTCGGTCATAGGCCTCGGCTGCAGCCAGCTTGTCGGAGGAGACGCCCCAGACGTACAACGCCACTGCACCCTGATCGACCTGTCTCTTGATGTGGTCCTTCAGCTCCTGGTCGCTCGCGTCCTTGTCCACCTCGATGTGCGGGATGAACTGCATGTGGCCGTTGCATTCGCGATTGTACTTCTGGACGAAGTTGGCGCCGGTTTCAAAGACGGTGTTGATGCCATTCTTCTCAGCGATTGCGAGGGTTTCGATCATCTTGGCTTCGGTGGCATAGGCGCGGAACAGGCTGTCCACGTAATGGAGGTCGCGCGCGTGCATCCAGCCGCCGATAAGATTGCCACCCAGCAGGACGCGGCTGAGTTTTACTTTGCCGATGGTGCCGCAAGGCATGGCATTTCGCGCGGAAGCAGAGGATTGCGCCGCGACTGCGGGCGCCTGCGTACCCGATTCAACGGCCGCTGCTACACCAATCGTTCCCGCGGCGACCACAGAGCGATTCAGGAAATTACGACGGCTTACAGTTTCTGGCTCCGACATGATGATTGGACTCCTGGCGACCAAGTTCCGGATCGGTACACGGCCTTCTGCACCGTAATCTACTACATTCCTGCACAAATGTCGTTGCGTAGGGGCACGCCAAAGGCCAAGGCTTCGGGAGGGCGAGGTCCCGCCGAGCCGATGCTTCCGGATGGAATCAACCGACTTGGCATTCTGGCGTAGTTAGAAATGAAGCATTTCGGTTTCTCGTAGCCCTGGCCTGGTCGCCTGGGGCGTGAAGGTCTTTGTGCCGGTGGGTGAAGAACGGACGCAAACAGGTGCATGAAGTGATCGTCGATTCACCAGCAGCCCCTTCCGGGAATGCTGTTGGTCGACGGATTCGCTAGGAGACAAGCCATGCTGAGGATCCTGTGCTGTTTGGCGACTGTGAGTGCCTTGGCTCTTGCGGGAGAAGCGGCGCGTGCGGATGGACCAGCACGGGTGGTGCCACTGGCCAATGGCGGATTCGAATCGAACACCGTCCATGAAGGCTGGACTGTGCACGTCTATGGTGCTGAGCCGAAGATCAAGCTGGACACCGGCGTCTGCCATGTGGGCAAACAGTCGCTGGGGGTCAGCGCCGATCAGCCGTGGTATACCGCCTTCGGCCTGGAGGTGCAACTGAAGCCGGGGC
>JBLNDH010000186.1:0-4500 GCA_050261455.1 Bacillota bacterium | reverse complement strand
CGGCACTTCGGCGGCGAAGACGCCGCCATCCTTGGTAAGGTCGTGTCCGTGGACAAGCATGGATCGGTCTATGCCGCTGGTGAGTTCAATGGCACCATCTATTTCACCCAGGATCGGCGTCCGGTCCGCATGACAAAAGAGGAATCCGATGATGCGCCGAAGATGAATTGGATGGACCCGGCGGATATTTATGTCGCCAAGCTGACGGCCAAAGGTGAAATGGCCTATATCGCTCCCAAGAAGCCTTACGTCCAGCGGATCGGTGGGCGGGATGCCGGCATGGCCGTGAACGGGATCGCCGCGGCTGCCAATGGCGATGTCGTGGTCACCGGTGGCTATGGCGGCTGGGCCGATTTCAACCCCGGCTCCGGCACCTACAATCGCCACACCTCCGATGAAAAACGCGAAATGGATGCCTGGTGGGTGTGCCTGAGCGGCGGCGCAAAATAGAACGAAGGCTCCAGGGAAAGCGTGCTTCCTGCCGAGCCGATATCCACCGGTGGGTCTCGGCTCGCCGGGAAGCGCGCTTTCTCAGATACGCATGACCTAGCGAGCCAGTGATTCGGACTATTTCGTGGGGTGCAACTGCTTCTCCACCGCCGACAGAACTGGCTCGATGCCCAGCTCACGCAAGCAACGTGAATGGGGGCATTGCCTGCGGTAGCAGGGGGCGCAATCGATGTTCGCGCGGACCACCGCCTCGGGCCGGGCGTATGGCCCTGTCCTCACCGGGTTGGTCGGACCAAAAAGGGTGACCAGTGGCCGACCTAATGCCGCGGCGATGTGCATGGGGCCCGAATCATTGGCAACCACCAGATCGGCCCGCTCCAGTAGCGCAACCAGCTGCGGAATCGTCGTCTTGTTCGTCAGATCAATCGCCCCCGGAATCCGCCCGGCCACTTCCGCCGCATCCTTGCCACCCGCGATCACACTCCTCAGGCCAAACCGCTCCTTCAGCAGCTCGACCAGCGCGGCAAACCGCTCCGCCGGCCATCGCTTGGTGATCCAGTTGGCGCCGGGCATCAGCACCGCGATTCGCTCCCCCCGTGGCAATAGCTTCCCAACCGCCTGTCGATCCGCCTCGGTGGTTGGAAACCGGAATTCCGTCGGCCCGCTATCGCATCCCAAGGCCGCCGCGATCTTCAGATACCGATCCACCGCATGCTGTTCCATCGTCTCGATCGGTACGCGGTGCGTGTAGAAGATCCAGGCCAATTCCCGCGCATTGGCAAAACCGATGCGAATCGGGGCGCCGCTCTGCCACGCCATCCACCCGCTGCGGAACAACCCCTGCAGGTCGATCACCAGATCGAATTGTCGTCGCCGCAGTTCGCGGTGCAGTTGCAACAGTTCCAGCAGCGCCTTGGGATTCCACCAGGCCGCGCCCAGCCGCCGCCGATCAAAGAGCATGATCTCATCCAGGCCCTCCAGCCCCTTGAGCAGACCCGCACAGTAGGGGGCCACCAGCCAAGTGATGTGCGCCTGGGGAAACCGCCGCCGCAGCAGGTTGAAGACCGGCAGCGCATGGACGATGTCGCCCAGCGAACTGGGCTTCATGATCAAAATCCGCCGCGGAGGCGATGAAAACGAAACCGGCACCGTCATGCGCGATTTGCCTCCTCCGTGGGGATCGATTGAGATTCGTTCACGAGCTCAAGATGGCAAAGCTTCTCGAGTTGCCGGGCGTTTGCGTACGGCGCATAGCCGCGTCCAAGAGCCAAGGCATCCTCGCGAGTGAACGGGATCGTCGGATGCTCCCGCAGGCTGCGCAGCAGGCGATTGAACCCGCCGATCGAGACCTTGATTCGCCGGATGCCATCGACGTCAATCAACATCGGCACGGGCCCCAGCGCAGGATCCTCGCGAATCATCCAGTTGCTCGACTTGGCATCGTAGAGGAATAAGCCCGTCTGCTCCAGCCGCCGCAACAACTGGCCCACACGCTCCAGCAGCCGGCGGTATTCCGCGGGCCCGCGGGCTGCCCAGACAGGCGAAGACAGCGGCTGCCCGGGAATCCGCTCGAAAACCACCAGCGAATCGGTGGCGTACCCATACTGCCGCTCTTCCATCATCAGCATCGGCCACGCCGTGGGAATGTTGCGCACGACCAATCGCCACGCCTTGATCCAGGCTCGCCGAGAACGCGACCCCCGGCCAATTTCATTGAGGTAACGATACCAATACCGCCGACGCGGACGTTTGATGACCGCCGGGATAGGTCGCCCGCCCAGGATAATCTCCCCGGCCAAGACATCCCCGCTGGCGGTGCGCTTGAGGACCTCAAACTGGTCGCTCTCCAATTGCTGGAGCAGCACTGGCCACGCTTCCCGCCAATCTTTCTCCGTGACTTCCATTCGGCTGACCACCGACCACCGCTGCGGGAACTTGGCCTGCTTGAAAAAATGCCCCTGCCATTCGCCCTGTTGCAGATGGCCGTAGTAATGGTCATTTCTGAATGCTCGCGCGACCAGCCGCCGCCACAAGGATGCTCCCAACGCGTTACGACGCGGCAACGCTCCCCCGGGTCCCAGGCGTTCCCACGCCCGATACAGATCGGTACGCGTGAGGTATTGCGACGCGCTCAGGGCCAGCAACTGGATGTCGCGCATCGTCAGGCCGCCCTTGTGAACCTCATACGCATCCAAAAGGTAGACCCGACCTTCTCGGAGGACGAAATTGCCCAGGTGCAGATCCGCATGCCCCAACCCCGCCCGGCCCAGTTTCTCCAACAGCTCAATGATCTGCCTGACAATGCTGTAGTGATCGGGACAACCCTGCCCCTTCAAGGCATGCTGATTTAAATACTGATCAAGCTGAACCGCTGGCTCGATGCCTTCCAGGATCACGGCGTCGCCCTTGCGACCATCGATGGTCAATCCCATCAATGAGGCCACCGCACGCGGCGCCGCCACCCCCGCCTTCTGCAACCACTGCAGGCGAGTAAGTTCACGAAGGGCCTTGCTTCCCTGAAAAACCCGCGACAAGCGACTGCGCAGCCCCGCGTGCGGGTGAAATTTGAGGTAATACGGCCGCCCGGCGCATTCAAACCGCCAGACCTGCCGGTAGCTGCGATCCTTGATCAGCTTCCCGATCTGCGGAAGATTCTTCAGGGCTTGTTCCAGTTCCTGTGGCGACACAGCGCATCAGTTTAGCAGACGGCGAGCTTTATCGCGCGGTCCAGAGCTTCCAGCCGGCCCAACTCCACAAGATCGTTAAGATTCCCCCAATCCCCACCAGTGTCCATCCCACGGGCTGTTGCTTCTTCGCCTGCTCAATGCGCTTCCCCTGCTGACGCTCCCAAATCCCCTGTTGGATCGCCTGCATTTTCCGTTCATTCTCCGCCAGCGTCTCAAGCTCCTCGCGGGGGAATCCTTCCTTCAGCTTGTCCAGGGGCACAAGCCGGGCGGCACGCGATTCTGCCCGCTTGAGCTCTTCCGCTGTATACGGCCCTTGGGTCGGCAGGGTCGAAGGAAACGTCTCCTGACGCAGCGCCACCGGCGCCTGCAGAATACGAATCCCCATCACCAGGGGCCAAGCGGCCACCAGCAGCAGGGGCAACGCGAGGTATCGTAAACGGCGATACGCTGGGTCCGATGGCTTCATTGCCGCGAATGGTATCATTCTTCCGGCGGAACGTGCAGTTGGCTGGCACTCTGAATCCCAACCGCCATTTGGGGCAGGATCCCTCTCTCCACATAGATCGGCCGGACCAGCACGCGGATCGCCGGCAATTGCATGGCGAAGAAGATGCCCGCCAGGATGCAACAGCTGCCCATGGCTGCCACCGTATACGATGGGCCGATGTAGTCCGCCAAGACCCCCGACAGCAGGCTGCCGATGGGAGCCATCCCCAGAAACGCCACGCTGAAAAAGCTCATCACCCGGCCGCGCTTGTCATCTTCGACAATCGTCTGCAGGATGGTGTTGGATGAAGCGGATTGCGTGATCATCGCCACACCGCTGAGAAACATCATGACCAGCGACAGCCACAGAAACCGCGAGAAGGCAAATGTGACCAGGCCCAGCCCGAAGACCGCCGACGCCGTCGCGATGATCCGACCCAGCCCCAGCACAGTCCGGCGCGACGCCAGGTATAGCGCCCCGATCAACGCCCCGATTCCCGAGGCGGCCATCAAAAACCCCTGGGTCTGCGATCCGCCGTGGAGCACCTGCGTCGCGAAAACCGGCATCAGCACCGTGTAGGACATCCCCATGATGCTGATCATGCTGGTCAGGATCAGGACCGTGCGAATGGGGGCAAACCCAAAGGCGTATCCAATGCCTTCCCGCAGCTCCCGGAGATGGCTGGCCCGCGGTCCATTCATCGGGCGCGGCTCGACGTGCATCAGCAACAACGCAATCACCACGGCAATGTAGCTGATGCCATCGATCAGGAAGCAGTACCCCTCCCCAATCGAGGCGATCAGGACCCCGCCGATGGACGGCCCCAGCAGCCGCGCGCTGTTCACCATCGAAGAATTCAGCGCGATGGCATTGGGC
>JBLNDH010000185.1:0-5129 GCA_050261455.1 Bacillota bacterium | reverse complement strand
GGATCATCGTATTGGTCGGAGCTGCACTGGGGACGGGGTACTATCTCAACGCCCGGCTCTATGAAACCACGGACGATGCCTTTATTGAAGGCCATCTGATCCCCATCAGCGCCAAAGTTGCCGGCCATGTGGCGAAGGTCCATGTGACGGACAACCAGGCGGTCCGACAAGGGGAATTGCTGGTGGAACTGGATGCGCGCGACTTTGAGTCGCGGGTGGCGCAGGCCAAGGCGGCTCTGGCAGCGGCCGTCGCGAGGCAGAAGGCAGCCCAAACGAGCACGGAAGTGATTCGTACCACCAGCGGTGCGGCGGTTGAGCAAGCGGATGCGGGGGTGAAACTGGCCGAATCGGCGTTGAATACCGCCCAGATCGCGATGGAGGCTGCGCAGAGCCGGCAGGCCGAGGCCGACGCCCAACTCGCCGCGGCGGAGGCCACTGCGGTGCAGACCAAGGCGGACGTGATGTCGGCCGAAGCCGAAGCCAACCGCGCGGAATCCGATCTGAAGCGATTCAAGGAGCTGATTGCAACCAAGTCCGTTTCCCAGCAGCAGCTGGACAACGCGATCGCCACGGCGCAATCGGCAACGGCGAAGCTGGAATCGAATCGGGGCAAGGCGGCTGCGGCGGAAGCCCAGGTGGCCTACGCGAAGGCGGCGATCAAGACGGCGGCCCTGGCGGTGAAGCAGGCGGAGTATCAGCTTGCCGAGGCCAAGGCCAAGGTGGGCGAAGCCAAGGCGAAACTGGCATCGGCACAGTCCGCGCCGCAGCAAGTGGCCGTGAGCCAGTCGCAAGCGGAGACGGCCGCGGCGGATGTCACGCAGGCAGAGGCGACCTTGCGTCAAGCGGAATTGAACCTTTCGTACACGAAGATTCAGGCGCCGGAATCCGGCCGAATTGCCCGGAAAATCGTGGAGGATGGGGCATACTTCCAGGTGGGTCAGCCGATGTGCGCGTTGGTTCCCAGTCAAGTGTGGGTCATCGCCAATTTCAAGGAAACCCAGCTCACGCACATGCGGCCGGGACAAACCGTCACGATCCACGTGGATGCTTACCCGGATTTGGACTTCGCCGGGAAGGTGGACAGCATTCAATCGGGCACGGGGGCACGGTTCAGTTTGCTGCCGCCGGAGAATGCGACGGGGAACTATGTGAAGGTGGTGCAGCGTGTGCCGGTCAAGATCGTGTTTGATGCGGCGCCGGATGCGGCCCGTCTGCTGGCCCCGGGCATGAGTGTCATTCCCAAGGTGAGGGTGCGATGAGCGCCAGTGCAGTGGCGGGGCCGGCTCCGACGGCGACGCTGCCGCTGGAGGACTGGCGGCCGCCGGTCAACCCGTGGATCATCGCGATCGTTGTGACGCTGGCGACGTTCATGGAGGTATTGGACACGGCGATCGCCAACGTGGCGTTGCCGCACATTGCGGGGAATCTGTCGGCGAGCGTGGACGAATCGACGTGGATGCTGACGTCATACCTGGTGGCCAACGCCATCGTGTTGCCGCTCAGTGCCTGGTTTTCGATGCTCTTCGGGCGGAAACGTTTCTATATGACGTGCGTGGCGCTGTTCACGGCGAGCTCGGCCATGTGCGGCTTGGCGCCAAACCTGGAGACGCTGGTTTTCTTCCGGGTGTTGCAGGGGATCGGGGGCGGCGGGTTGCAGCCGAGTGAGCAGGCGATTCTGGTGGACACCTTTCCGCGACAGAAGCGGGCGATGGCGATGGCGGCGTATGGGATTGCCGTTGTGGTCGCGCCGATTTTGGGGCCGACGCTGGGGGGATGGATTACGGACAACTACAGCTGGCGGTGGATCTTCTTCATCAACGTCCCGGTGGGCATTCTGTCGCTGCTGTTGACGTGGGAACTGGTGAGCGATCCGCCGTTCCTGAAGCGTAAGACGCTTCGGGATGGGTTGCGGATCGATTATGTGGGGTTTGGGTTCATCGCACTGGGGTTGGGGTTTTTGCAGGTCGTTCTGGACAAGGGGCAGCGAGAGGACTGGTTCGAATCGCGATTCATCATCGTATGTGCGATTCTGACGGTGCTTGGGCTTGTGGCGGCGGTGTTTTGGGAACTCCGCCACAATGACCCGATGGTCGATTTGCGGCTGCTGAAGGATCGCCACTTCGCCACGGCCACCATGCTTATGTTCATGCTGGGCTTTGTGCTCTACGGGAGCACGATGCTGTTGCCGGTCTTTACGCAGACGATGCTGGGGTATACGGCAACCTGGAGCGGCCTGGCGCTGTCGCCGGGCGGGATAGCCACGATGCTCATGCTGCCGATCGTGGGGACTTTGGCATCGCGATTCCAGGCGAGGTGGCTGGTGACGATCGGGTTGCTGGTGGTCGGGACGTCGCTCCTGCGGATGGCGAACTTCAATACGCAGATTGACTTTCGCACGGCGATGTTCGCACGCATCCACCAGGCGATCGGATTGTCGTTCATGTTTCTGCCGATCAACACTGCGGTGTATGCGTTTGTGCCCCGGGATAAGAACAACAACGCCTCCGGGTTGGTTAACCTGGCGCGCAACATCGGCGGCAGCGTGGGGATTGCGTTTGTGACGACAATGCTGGCGAGGCGAGCGCAATTCCATCAGAGCGTGTTGTCGGCACATACGACGCCATACGACGGGGCATTCCAGAATGCATTTCAGAAGGCCAGCGAGATGCTCTCGACAGCGCATGCGAGTGCGGCGGAGGTGACGGAGCACGCGTATGCGTTGATCTATGGGCTGCTGGGACGAGAGGCAAACATGCTGGCGTTTGTCGATTGCTTCTGGCTGCTGGGGGTGATGTTCTTCGCGATGAGCCCGCTGGTTTTTCTGCTGAAGAAGAACGTGCCGGGGAAAGGGCCGGGACATTAGGGTGAATCTCGCATCGATGTAGCACTCGATCTGGAGGGCACGCCTCCTGGCGAGCCGCGATGGTTCTGAAGTAGCTTCAGAAGTGCGTCGCGTCCTCCCGGGGCCTGGCCGCAGAAGACGGGGTTCAGGAGACCGGGCCGATCTTTTTGAGGAATTCGGCTTCGGTGAGCACGGGGACGTTGAGTTGATGGGCTTTGTCGAGCTTGCTGCCGGGGGCATCGCCGGCCAGGACGAAGCTGGTCTTTTTGCTGACGCTGCTGGAGGGTTTGCCGCCAAGTTTGACGATGAGGTCTTCGATTTCCTTGCGGCCGAAGCGTTCGAGGGTTCCGGTAACGACGACGGTCTGGCCGGCGAGGGGTTGGGGGCCAGCGTGGGACGTGCGGCGGGGCATCTGGGGGTTGATGCCGACTTCTTTGAGCTGATGAATGGCTTCTGCGCCGGCTTGGTTGTGGAAGAAATCGTAGACCGACTCGGCGATGGCAGGGCCGATCTCTTCGACTTCCGTGAGTTCTTCCTGGGTGGCTTTGGCGAGGGCATCGAGCGAGCCGAATTGCTCGGCAAGCACGTAGGCGACGCGGTTACCGACGTGGCGGATGCCCAGACCGGCCAAGAGGCGGTCGAGGCCGCGACCGCGGCTGGCTTCGATGGCATCGATGACGTTCTGAGCGCTCTTGTCACCCATGCGTTCCAGATCCATCAGCTGTTCTTTTTTGAGCCGATAGATGTCGGCGAAAGTCTTGACCAGGCCATGATCGACCAGTTGGTCGATCAGTGCTTCGCCGAGGCGATCGATGTTCATCTGGTTGCGGCCACAGAACCAACGGATGCGCTCTTTGAGCTGATCGGGACAGGCGGGGTTGATGCAACGAATGAAGGGAGTGCCGGCTTCGCGTTCGACGGTGGCGCCGCAGCAGGGGCACTTTGTGGGCGGGACGATGTCCTTGGCGTCCTTGGGACGTTTTTCCGGGACAGCCTGGACGACGTAGGGGATGACCTCGCCGGCCTTTTCGATGACGATGGTGTCGCCGATCTTGAGGCCAAGGCGTTCGATCTGGTCGATGTTATGGAGCGTGGCGTGGCGAACGGTTGAGCCGGCGACGAAGACGGGATCGAGATCGGCGACGGGGGTCAAATTGCCGCCCTTTCCGACCTGCCAGCGCACATCCCGCAGGATAGTCTGCATCTGCTCGGCGGGGTATTTGAAGGCAATGACCCAGCGAGGAGCCTTGGTCGTGGCGCCGAGGCGATCACGCTGCTTGAACGAATCGACCTTGATCACCATTCCGTCGGTTTGGTAGGGCAGGTTGCCGCGAATCTTGGCGAATTCGCGAATGCCCCGAAGGACCTCTTCGACATCCTTGGCCATCCAGGTGTGCTCGGCGACGGGGAATCGCCACTTTTTGAGCAATTGGATCCATGCCCAGTAGCTATCGACCGGCAGGGATTCCACTTGCCCGGCTCCGTGGGCCATGAAACGCAAGCGGCGTTTGGCGACGACGCGGGAATCGAGTTGTTTGAGCGTACCGGCCGTTGCATTGCGCGGATTGGCGAAGATGACCTCGCCATTGGCTTCGCGTTCCTTGTTGAGGCGTTGGAACTCGGCATTGGGCATGTAGATTTCGCCGCGTACCTCAAAAACGCGGGGAATGACCCCATCATGCATTCGTAAAGGAATGCAGCGGATCGTCTTGGCATTGGCGGTGATGTCATCGCCCCGCCGGCCGTCGCCCCGGGTAGCCGCGAGGACCAACGTGCCATTTTCGTAGCGTAGCGAGGAGGAGACGCCATCGACCTTCGGTTCCAGGACATACTGGGGCTGCTGGCCGCCCAGTCCCTTACGGACACGCTCGTCAAACGCGCGAACGCCTTCTTCCTCATAGGTATTGTCGATGCTCATCATCGGGACGGCATGCTCAACGGTGCGGAAGCCTTCGATCGGCTGGCCGCCGACGCGTTTCGAGGGAGAATCGGGGGTAACCAATTCCGGATGGGCCGTTTCGATCTCGATCAGCTCGTTCATCAGCCGGTCGTATTCCCGGTCGCTGATTTCGGGCTTGGCCTCGACATAGTAGAGGTAGTTGTGCCGATTCAGCTCCTCGCGGAGCTTGTTAAGTCTCGCTTCAATCCCATGGGGCATGACCTGATTTTATCGGAGGTCGGGCTGGCGGTCGATTGGAAGGGATGGGGTACCGGAGATTGATCAGTCCTGGGTGTCAGCGTCCCAGAGCCATTCGATGGCATCGGACAGTTCGCGTTGGGCTCGCGT
>JBLNDH010000184.1:0-4512 GCA_050261455.1 Bacillota bacterium | reverse complement strand
ACCGCCAAGCTCTTCGTCGGCACCCCCGAGCGCGATGCCGCCCACATCGTCAACTGGTTCACCCTCGCCACCAAAGCCCCGCAAGCCACCCTCAAGCACTGGAAACAATCCCCCCGCTTCTCCATGGCCATGCTCCTCGAACAGGCCGATCCCGAAGCCCTTATCGCCCATCGCGAAACCGTCGCCGCCTACCTCCAAACCGGCGCCCTCCTCGAATCCCTCCGCAATGGCGACGACAAGCCCATGGACAGCTTCATCGGCCACTACGCCTCCCCTGCCGCCTACCAGGCCAGCCTCGATCGCCTGCTCGAATTCGCCTCCGCCCCCAACTGCTCCTCCCCCCTCTATCAGGCCCGCGCCTACTGGTGTGCCGGCCAGCTCCTCCAACGTCCCGACCACCCCACCGCCGACTCCCGCACCCAGGCCGACCATTGCATGGCCCTCGCCTTCTCCAAAATCGCCGAAGCCAGCGAACCATTCAAAGAACTGCCCCCCAAGTCCCCCCACGCCGGGTGCGGAGCGAAGCGACGCCCCGGATCTCCTTCCCCCTTCGTGCCTTCGTGCCTCCGTGCCTCCGTGCCTTCTTCCCCCATCCTCCCCGGCCTGCGCATCGAAGCCGCCTCCCCCGTCCGCTTGGACCTCGCCGGCGGCTGGACCGACACGCCCCCCTATTGTTACGAGCGTGGCGGCCAGGTCATCAATCTCGCTATCAACCTCGACAATCAACCCCCCGTCCGGGCCATGGTCCGCACCCTCCACGAACCCGTCCTGATCCTTGAAAGCAACGACCTCGGCACCCACATCGAACTCTCCGCCACCGAGCCCCCCTGCCAAAACGTCGATGTCCACGACCCCTTCGCCTTGCACAAGGTCGCCTTGGACATCGTTGGCCTCCTCCCCACTGCTCATCGCAATCTCCAATCTCACCTGAAAAAGCTCGGGGCCGGCCTCATTGTCTCCACCGAATGCCGCGTCCCCAAAGGCTCAGGCCTCGGCACCAGCAGCATTCTCGCCGCCACCCTCCTGGCGGCCCTTTACGAAACCATCAACCGCCCCGCCACCACCGATCAGCTCATCGCCCAGACCCTGCTCCTCGAACAGCGTCTCAGCACCGGCGGCGGCTGGCAGGATCAGGTCGGTGGCATCGTCGGCGGCGTCAAATCCACCACCACAACCCCCGGCATCCCTCAAATCCCCCTGGTCGAACCCCTCCCCCTCAGTGATGAGCTTTACACAGCCCTCCAGGAACGCTTTGTCGTCTACTACTCCGGCCAGCAGCGCCTGGCCCGCGATATCCTCCGCCGCGTCATGGGCCGATACCTCGCCCGCGAACCCGCCATCCTCTTTTTGATGGAAGACCTCAAGAAATCCGCGCAATCCCTGCGTCACGCTTTGCTCAAGGGCAATTGGCCCGCCGCCGCCCGCGAGATGGCCCGCTATTGGGAGATCAAGAAGCAGCTTTACCCCGGCTCCACCACCCCCACCATCGATGTCCTCTTCTTGGAGCTTCGCGAGCACTATCTGGCCGCGGGTTTGGCCGGCGCCGGGGGCGGCGGCTTCTCCTATTTCTTCTGCAAAGACGCCCGCCAAGCCAATCGCCTCCGCGAGCACCTGGCCGCCTTCTCCTCCCGTCCCGGCTCCCTGGGCACCCTCTTCCAAACCCAGATCAATCGCACAGGACTGGCAGTCACCCGGAAATCCACGTAAATTATCTCCCTCCGGCCCCGTGCCGGATGATGCACTGATGTAATTGAGGAGAACGCCGTATGAGGTCCCTGCTGGTTGTCATTCTGGCTTTCACCGCCCTGGCCTGCGACAAAACTATTTACGAAGTGCGACGGGATTCCGATCGGCAGACGCCGGCGCTGACGGCCGTGGCGGTGGATACGACGGCTCAGCATTGATTGCCATCGAATGGGGGGAAGGTGGGGTTGGGGGTGAGGCCGCCGGGGGACTCGGGGTCCAGTAGAGGATCACCCAGAGTACACCGCCGACCTACCGCGAACCACCTTGGACCACCTTGGACCACCTTGGACCACCCGGGAACCACCGGGAGCGCACGCAGAGCACACCGTTGGACGGGAAGGGCGGAGAAGCGGCAATGGCCTAATGCGGGGGCCGGCCGGGAGTTGCGGGGGAGCGGGGTGGGAACGGAGGGCTCCAGACACGTTTTTGGGCGAGAATTTTCTCGCCGTGCCGAGGTATTCAGTTGTCAATGAGCCGTCTTCATACAGCCATAACCTCCGGCCAAATCCGGGATTTTTCCGCCAAGAACCGGACATGACCTTAGCGCAGGAAATCAGCGTGGCCGTCTCCACGCTCTTCTTTTCGTATCCCGCCACTGCGACTTACCGGAGTTGATCGACGGCTCTGGCAACTCTCTGCCAGTCTCCGGCACAGGGGGCGATCTTATTCGGTTTTAAGAGTTCTCGAAGGCCCAACAAATGACCTTCGAGCGTGCGTCAACAAGACGCCTTCAGCCTTACCGTGGGCCTCACCCAACTGGCGGGCCGTGCCCACCTCTGGCCCACTGTGCATTTGCCTCCAACACCAAACAAAGCAAGCCACAGCCGTCAGGTCTGCACCGGACAGCCGAGCAATATGCTTGCTCAGATTCCTGCGAACGGTGGCATCGCTGCCGCCTCCGATCTGCCGCCGAGCCTCTACCGCAGGGCACATCCGATACGAGCGTATGTAATTGGCAATCGCTCCGCGGCTGATCCTATACCCGCGTCCCAGTAGCCAAGCCGAGGCTCTTGAGATCGTGGTACGCCGCTTTTGCAGCAGGGAATGGAACGGTCGCCAGTCCTCTTCGCTGAGCACATCCTGAACCTTCCAATGTCGCGCCATAGCCGTACCTCAAAGACCCCCAAGGCAGGATCGCACCGTTAGGCACGACCCGACCGAACTACCCTAGGCTAGGGTTCCCTGGCTCGAACACCTGAACCCGAACACGCCTTCTCCGCCGAAGCACCAGAACCTCGCTGGGGAACCACGATTAAACCCGAACATCTCCGCCATCCTAATTCAGAGGTATAGATTTCCCCACCTTTATCATCACCCATCGTCACCAACTTTGTGGTACACTTAAACATAGGAATGCCTCGATTCACGCGGCCGCCACGCATCCGCCCTTGGACTCGACGCCGGCAAGCTTCAGGGTCATGGGCTTTAGTGCTGACGACCGCGTTTTTTCTTGAAAGGGCCGAAGTGCTTCCTCGATCACCGCAGGCGTATGATGCTGGTAGCGTATGAACCCCATCCGGCCCGGCGCGTCCAGATTCACCCCATACAATCCGGATTCCGGCTTGCCCTCCGCATCCATCACGATCCGGCCACCACGATCAACCCGCACCAGAGCACTGCGCCAGATCAGCGAGGGAAACGTCCTTCCGCCGGTGCGAACGCGGCACAATCGCAAATCCACCACATCCGGAAGCCCATGTCCGGCCTGTGCCCAATCGTTCGCGATCTTCCAGGCCGTCGCGAGGGAGCCCTCATTGAAGCCTTTGACCCAGGCCAGCGGCACACTGTTCTTCATCACCAGGTAGCCCGCCGGCCGATCATTGCGTAAGTCAATCCCCATCCAGACCTCTCCGCCGCCGCGATTCCATACCCTTCGCGGCCTCGCCGGGGCCTCCGCCTTCCCCGCCAACGACGCCAGCCGATCCGCGGGAATAAAGGGCAATGCGTCCTGGCCAGAATCCAAACGCTCCCGCATCGCCTCCGGCAAGGCTTCGTAGGCGTGAATCACCCGCCGGAGGGTTCGCTCCGAGGGATACCGCCCGCGATCCACGCGGATGCTCATGGCCCGCCCGAGCGTCTGACGCAGGAGGGCCGTCGCTTCCACCAACGCCCAGCCGTTGCCTATGCGTTTGAAGTGCCCATAAAGCCGCCTCACCTTCGCCCACAGCGTTCCGTACCGATTGGTCATGACCTCGCTCCTGTCCCTTTCAGAACAGCCCTTTCGCCTCGACCGCCCATCTCGCCCCAACGCGGAGCGATGCGGTCGTTAATCTCAGGTCCACATCGCCAGACGCGCGTAGCCCCAGCCATCGGCCCGTAAAGTCTCATTGCGGGCTTCTCCGTGCCGTGGGGTGTGCGTCCGGTACTCCCAGGTCATCCCAGCCCTCTGCAGGGCCTTGGAAGTGGCCTGGCGTGCCTTTCTCCCCTGACTCTTAACTGTGGTCTGCATAGCGGAGACTCCGTTCTCTCGCTGAACCCAGGCCATCCTTGCCTAGGCCGGCAGGCGAACACCACGCTGCCAAGCGTAAGCCTCCAGGCCGACAATCAACGCCCTGAGGCCGTGGTAATCCAGATCCTCCAGCCGATTACTCTCTCCGGCTGTGACGCGTTTCTCGATCCAACCCGCTAGCCCTACGCCATTCGGGGTCAAGTGCCCATGGCTCTCCAGCAACTGGGCCAACACTTGAGCCTTGTGTCGCATGCGGGATAGCCCATGGGCGGCACATTCCTGCCAGTAATGCGGGCTGAAGTGCAACAGCTGCCCGC
>JBLNDH010000183.1:0-2957 GCA_050261455.1 Bacillota bacterium | reverse complement strand
CTTCGGCAGCACCTCTTTGAGCAGCCGACCTTGATGATTCACCGGGTTGGGAATGGCCGATCGCTTCCGCTGCTGCTGCAGAGCCACCAGGAGCAGAAACATGGCGATGGCCCCAACGATCAGCGCAATCAGCCGCCCCGCCCCGGGCCCCTGGTTCATATTCTCCTGTGCGCTGCGAAGAACGTCCTCCAGCTTCACCTGCGCCAGCCATGATCCGTCCATTTGCGGCCTTCCTGTTCTGCGGTGCCCGAGAGCCCCCCTACCCGGCGGCTTTCCGTTGGCGATGCAGCGCCTCCGCGACATTGCGGAGAACCGCCATGGCATATCGCCGCACTCGGCTATTCGAATCGCTCTTGGCCAGTTTCCCCACCTCGTTGATCAGCTGCCACCAGCCAATCTGATGCAAGGCCCACAACGCCGAGATGCGGTGTTCCGCCCGCTCATCCTGAAGCATGAGCAACAATTGGTTCGAGGCCGTCCCCACCCGCATCCCATGCAGCGCCTTGATGGCATTGGCCCGTTCCCGGTTGTGAGCCGATCGCGCCCGCTCCGTCAGCAGCGGGACGAATTCAACCCGATGCGTAGCCTCCAGCACCTCGATGGCATTGGCCCGCACGCGGGCGTCGCTGTCATGAAGCACTTGCTCCAGCAGGGCATCCGGCGGCACCGACTTCAGATTCGCCAGCAACGCCACCGCCTTGCTGCGGAGCTTGGGATTGGGATCGTGGCAAGCCTGCAGCAGGATCGGGGTCATCGGCTCGCCGACCTCCAGATCCTGCACAATCTGGATTGCCTTGATTCGCTGTTCGATGGGACCGCTGCGAATGCGGCGTTCCAGCCGCTGCAACCCGTCCGGCAGCATGCGAAGCATCGCCCGCCCCGCCGTCTTGCGGGCCTCCTTTTCCAGGCGATCGTAACGCTGCCAGAAATAGTCAAACCCCACCTGGCCGACACATCGGCCGATGATGCGGCGGACAGAGTCGGACGCGGACGCCATCAATTGGATCAGGACATTCTCGTATTCCGGCGGCTTGCGCCGGACGAACTCGCGCGCTGCCATGCGGGCAATCCGCTCATCCGGATCATTCAACAGGCACCGCAGCAGCGCCGTCGCCGTTCCTCGCGGCCTCTGCATGGCCGTACGCAACAGTCGAATGCGGCCGGGCAGATAGTCCGTCAGGCGAACACGCAACTGATCCAGCCGCTCGTCCTGAACAACGTCATGCGCCCCCGACGCGACCAGCCATTCCCCGATCCGGGCCACATCATCGTTGTCGCGGCGGGCCAGGTCCTTCTCCAGAGGCGCCCGCTCCCACCAGACGCCCCGGCTCACCTGACGCATGCAGATCTGCAACTGCTGGTCCTTCAGCCAGTGCGTCTTGCGCAGAATTGCATCCAACACCGGCGGCTCATCGATGTGCGAAAAGACAATGCCGAAGTGCGTGCGCAGATTCGCATGACTGGCCGCCAGCAGAAAAGCCTCCGCATGCTCGCTATCGGGGACCTGCTGCAGGCGACGGATCATGGCAGTCTGCCCGCCATGCTTGGTCGTTTGAAGAACGGCCAGCGTCTTGCTCCCCGACCAATCGGCCAGGAGCAGTGCCGCCCGCAGCAGTTCATGCCCATGCCGGCCCCGATGCACGTCGATCGCACGGGCAACCACCTGCTCAATCTCAAACCGCTCGGCCATGAGTTGCGAATAAACGCCGGCGCGATCCGTCTCCGCCACGACCTGAGCACTGGGATCGGGGTTGAACCGCATCGGCTCGCCGCGTTGCAGATGACGAGTTTCCGTAGCAGCCCAGCGAGCCAAACCCACCAAGGCCTCGGCCGCCGCTTTCGAAACGGCATCATCCGTGTGGTGGAGCACCTCGGACAGCAAATAGGCCAGCTTCCCCTGACGCCCAATGGCAATCAGCCTCATGGCCGTCAGGATTGCCGCGGAGTCTTTCCCTCGGGTGCATTCGCGTAAAGCCGCATGAAAGGCTTTGATGTTCTGGAGGATCGTCACCTGGACCGACGGCAGCAGATCGTTGTACTGGGCAATCACCCCGCAAAGCCCTTCAACTGTTCGCCGGCGAATCAGTACATTGAGGACCATCGCCTTCTCCGGCTCCGAGCCAAGGCGCAACGCGTCCAGCAGCAGCGCATCGGCTGCCCCATTCGTGGATTGCACCAGAGCCTCAATCAGCTGGCTAAGCATCGACGTTCCTCTTTGTCCATCCGCCAAAGCGGACGCTCAGGTCCCTATTGCCTCATTATCGGACTTTCAACCCGCATCGCTTGAATGGATGCCGATGCCCTCGCGTTTGGCAGGTAGCCCCCCTACTGTTAATCTATTGTGGACACAGTATTGCCCCTGGCATCAACAGGTGAGGTATGGAATTTCTTCTGCTGGGAACCGGAGCGGCCGAGGGGTGGCCCGCCCCCTTCTGCGTCTGCGAGCACTGTGAACAGGCCCGCAAGCGAGGCGGCCCCGACATCCGCTCCCGATCCGGAGCCTTGCTCGATGACGACCTGAAGATCGATTTCTGCCCGGATACGGTGGTGCAGATGCAACGATGCGGACGGTCGCTGGTCAAGGTGCGCAGCATCGTCTTCACGCACCAGCATTCCGACCATTTCGTCGCCAGCGAGTTGGAATGGGCCGCTCGCCCGTTCACCGCCACCCCCCCACCGCCGGTCGCGATCTTCGGGAACCAGCAGGTATTGGACGAGATCCGACGCGTATTTCCCGAACCCGGAAGAACCAACCTGGACCTGCGATTGCTCCGGCCTTTCGAAAAGACGACCACGCCCACCGGCGATACGATCCTGCCCTTGCCGGCCGACCATGTGGAGGGAGCATTCGTCCTGCGAATCACGCGCGGAGGCAAGTCGCTGTTTTACGGCCATGATTCCGGCCTCTATCCCCCGGCCACCCTCGACGCCCTCAGCGACGGCACCAAGCTGGACAT
>JBLNDH010000182.1:0-7623 GCA_050261455.1 Bacillota bacterium | reverse complement strand
ACGTAGAGGCGATGAGTAACCACGACCTGACATTCTGCACCGGCCCAGCCGGCACCGGCAAAACCTACCTGGCGGTGGCCGTGGCGGCGCATCTGCTCAAGCATGGACAGGTCAAGCGAATGATGCTGGCCAGGCCTGCCGTAGAAGCCGGCGAGCGGCTGGGGTTTCTGCCCGGCGATCTGCAAGCCAAGGTCAATCCGTACCTGCGACCCCTATTTGACTCCCTGCATGACATGATGGATTTCGAGCAGGTGAAACGGTTTATGGTCAACGACGTCATTGAGGTCATCCCGCTCGCGTTCATGCGTGGGCGAACTCTCAATGAGAGTGTCATTATCCTGGATGAAGCGCAGAATACCACGCCGTCGCAGATGCTGATGTTTTTGACAAGGCTCGGGCACGACTCCAAAATGATAGTGACGGGCGACCCAAGCCAGGTGGACTTGCCGGAGGATCAGCCAAGCGGTTTGGCGGATGCGATGGTTAAGTTGCGTGGCGTTAAAGGCGTCGCGATGGTCGAGTTGGAACGCGAAGACATCGTCCGTCATCGGCTCGTGCAAAACATCGTGAACGCCTACGAAAGGCAGAAGTAATTCTCGGTTTCCGACCCTGCCTTGGATGGGAAGGTCGGAAAGCGAGGATGCCTATGTTTCGCCTACGTAAATATCGGGCCCGGCGGGCGGAGATCCGCAGAAATCGGCCAGATGCTGCCCAGGTATGGCACGCCATCCAGGAACCTGAGGTGCGTGTCTCGCTGGCCATCGTGATGGCCTTCTGGCTCGTGGCCACCGCGATCGCCTTGCTGCGCGAGCAGGTGGTGCGCTATCGCCCGGATCAGTATGCCCATGAGGACATCGTCAGCCGGGTCAGCTTTTCCTACAACAATCCAGACCGCGTCGCGGAGATCCGCCAGGCCGCAAGAGAAGCGGCGCCCCGGATCTATCGGCAACGGCCGGGGGCTTTCGATCAACTGGAGCGACGCCTGCTGGCGCTGCCCGAGGATGTGGTCCGCGCCACTGCGCAGCCGCTGCCCAAGGACCTGGAATCCCTGAACAGTGCAGCCCGCACGTTCCTGACGCAGATTTACCGCGACAGCCCCGAAGATTACAAAAAATGGGTACGGGGATATGTGACGCAGTTGCGCGATGCCTGCCGGCAAAGGCAACTGGTGGTGCTGCCTCACGAAGAGCGCGAAACCGATCTGCAGACCCTGGCGCGACTGGCTGCGAAAGTGCAGAGCAGCGGCGATGCGGAACTGCAGCGAATCGATCTCTCCAGAACGTTTTCGGACAGGCCGGCAGATGGATCGCGACAGGATCTGCTGGACCTGTTCAATTCCTTCGCCGGACAGAGCTTTCCCTCGTCGCTGGCGGCCAGCGTGGCGGATTTCACCATCAACAGGCTGCAGCCGACTCACGATTTGGACCCCGAACTGACCGCCGCGGAGCAGAGCGAAGCCGCCCAGCACGTTTCCGCGGAACCGGCCACGCGACGGTATCCGGAAAAGGCCGTGCTGGTCTCCAAGGGGAACGTGATCACCTCGGGAACCTGGAAGCTGCTGGTGGAAGAACAGCGGGCCTACATGGGGCATCTGGGCTGGACCCAGCGGCTTCAGGGATACGCGGGCACGGCGGGCATTGTCGCTCTGATCGTCATCGCGTTGGCGGCGTACGTCGGACTCTATCAGCCCCGCATCATCCGCAACCACGCCCGGGCCTCGGGCATCGTGGCACTGTTCCTGGCGATGGAATTGTTGGCGCTGCTGGCGGGCATCGGCAGCGGGCCGCTCCTGGTCTTTGGGCTGGCGCCGACGCTTCTGGTGGCAATGATCCTGGCCATTGCCTACGACCAGCGGTTTGCGCTGGGCGTGGCCACACTGCATGGCGTTCTCGTCACCGCGGCGCTGGGCCAGGGAATCGAGTTCTTCCTGATCCTGTGGGTGGGGGCAGGCACGTGCTGCTTCTTCCTCGATGAGGTCCGCACCCGCAGCAAGCTGATCGAAGTCGGCGGCGCAACCGCGATGATGATGATCGCGGCAACGGCCGCTTTGGGTGCGGCCATGAACGAGCCGGGGGCGGTCATCGGACGCAACGGACTCTACGTCGGCGCGGCGGGCCTGGGAGTCGGGTTCGTGGTGCTGGGCATCCTTCCCTTCGTCGAAAAGGCGTTCCGGATCACGACCAGCATGACGCTGCTGGAACTGGCCGATGGAAGCCAGCCGCTGTTGCGACGGCTGGCGATCGAGGCGCCGGGAACCTACAACCACAGCCTCCAGGTGGCGACGTTGGCGGAAGCAGCGGCGGAGGCGATCGACGCCAATTCCCTGCTGTGCCGCGTGGGCAGCTACTATCACGACATCGGCAAGATCAACAAGGCCGACTATTTCTGCGAAAACCAGACCGATGGGCGCAATCGCCATCTGAATCTCAATCCGAGCGTCTCGTTGCTGATCATCATCGGACACGTCAAGGACGGGGTGGAGATGGCCAAGGAATACAATTTGCCCACCGTCCTCATTCCGTTCATTCAGGAGCATCACGGCACGATGCTGGTGGAGTACTTCTACCACCAGGCATGCACCCAGCGCGACGCCACCTCCGGAACCGAGCCGGCGATCAGCGAGGCCCAGTACCGTTATCCCGGACCCAAGCCGCGGACCCGCGAGGCCGTTATTATCATGATCGCGGATGCGGTCGAAAGCACCTGCCGGGCCATGGTCGAGCCGGCAGCCAGCCGCATCGAAACGTTGGTGCACGACCTGATCATGAAACGGCTGCTGGACGGCCAATTTGATCTTTCGGATGTAACGTTCCAGGAACTGGAACTGATCGAGAAGGCGCTGGTGAAGACGTTGTTGGGTATTTATCACGGCCGATTGGCCTACCCCTCGACGGCTGCCACCACGCATGGGATGCATTCCACGGCAGTGAAGTCAGCGTAATGGCAGAAAAAAACAGAAGGCAGAAGATTCAAGGCAAAGGACACAAACCCCTGGAGCTTTCGCTCCGGGCGGAGGCGGGAAAACAGTACGTATCCTACCTGACCAAGTACCTCAGGCATGTGCATGAGATGACCCGGTCGCGTCTGAAGGAGTTATCGGTCGCGCTGGTGGGCGATGCACGCATGAGCCAATTGCATGTGCAGTTCATGGGAATCGAGGGACCGACGGACGTACTGAGCTTTCCGCTTGAGACCGATAACCAAGACCACACAACCAGCGGCGAGATCGTCATCTGCGTCCCGGAAGCGCGGCGGCAGGCTCGACAACGCGGAATCCCAGTACAACGCGAAGTGCTCTTATACGCCATTCACGGAATATTGCACCTAAATGGGCTCGACGATAGAACCGATGCTGAATATCGGATCATGCATCGAACCGAGGACAGAATACTGACGGATCTTGGCATAGGAGCGACCTTCGATCCAGGCATGCTCGAGAGTAAACGGGTTCGTACGCGAGCCAAGGGGGGACGACGATGATGCTGGCGATCGCGGGACTTCTTCTGGCAGTGCTGGCCTCGCTGTTCTTCTCGACCATCACCTACTCCTTGCGCGATTTCTCGCGCGCCCGACTTGAGGATTATCTCGCCAGCTACAAGCGATCGGATTGGCTGGAGTACACCATCGAGCATCGCCTGGACCTGATCTTCGTCACGGCGACGGGACGACTACTGGCGAATCTATTCCTGCTCCTGCTCCCCCTGATCATCCTCCACGACACGCAATCAGAGCGGTGGATGGAATACACCTTGGCCGTGCTGGTGGCCGTCATTCTGGAACTGGTCTTCTCGGTAACGTTGCCGACGGCCCTGGCCCAGTATGCGGGCGAGCCGATCATCGCCCTCTGCGTGCAGCTTTTGTATGTCATGCAGGTGGTGCTGTTCCCGCTGACCAAGCTCATGCATGCCGTGGATTCGCTGGTGCGGCAGGCAGCCGGACCGCGCGCCGAACCCGAGCCGGAGCAGGTGGAAAAGGACATTCTCTCGGCCGTGGAAGAAGGCGAAAAGGAAGGTATCGTCGGCACCGAAGAACGCGAGATCATCGAATCGGTCATCGAATTTCACGACACGCAGACGGCTCAGACGATGACGGCCCGGCCGGAAATCGTTGCGGTCGAGGTCGGTGCCACGCTGGAGGAAGTCAAACAAACGATCGAGGAAAGTGGCCACTCGCGACTGCCCGTTTACGATGGGACGCTCGACCATATCGTGGGCATCCTCTATGCCCGCGACCTGTTGAAACACCTGGGCCTGCCTACACATGAATTCGACATCCGCAGTGCCATCCGGCCGGCGGTGTTTGTGCCCGAGACCAAGCCGTTACGGGACCTGCTGGACGAGTTCCGGCAGCAGAAAGTACATATCGCAATCGTGCTTGACGAGTACGGTGGCACAGCCGGTCTGGTGACGATCGAGGACATCCTCGAGGAACTGGTTGGCGAGATCTCCGATGAGCACGAACCCCAGGGTCCGGCAATGCTCAAAAAGCTGAGCCAGACCACCTTCGAATCCGACGCGCGGGTTTATATCGATGAGATCAACCACCAGTTGGGCCTGAACCTGCCGGAAGACCAAGGCTACGACACCGTCGGCGGCTTCGTCTCGACGACCCTGGGGCGAATCCCACAAAAAGGAACCACGTTCGAGCATGGCGGGGCTCGGTTCACGGTGCTGGAAGCCGAACCTCAGCGGGTCAAGCAACTGCGAATCGAGCTGTTGCCCCAGCCAGTGCGTGAACACGAATAGATCGCTGTCATCCACGCCCAGGGATTTATCTCTGGGCCCCAAATCCGTGGGCATTTTACGCTACGGCACCAGTTTGCCCGTTGCCGGGGAACAGTTATCGAAGGAGACTTAAGACCTCAGTCGGGAGGTCTTATGCCAAAACTGACAGTCGAGGGGGCGGGTACGTTTGAGGTCCCCCAGGGCAAGCGGCTGGTCTTGGCGCTGGAAGACGAAGTGGGAATTAACCAACTCCACGCCTGCGGGGGCAAAGCGAAATGCACCACTTGCCGAGTGGAGTTCATCGCCGGCGAGCCTCGCCAAATGACTCAGGCGGAGAAACAGATCCTTACGAAGAAGGGTTTGGCCAACCAGCCCGACTTGCGGCTGAGCTGCCAGATCCTCTGCGACCACGATATGGAAGTTCGAGCCAATAGCCGGCTGGAAGGAAGCGGCCGGCCTGATACGGGCCCACGCCCGGCCGAGCAGATCGAACCTCAGCCAGTCGTATACGTAAATCGATGAGCTTCCTTGGTAAAACAAGCACGCAACGCGCCAGATAACACAAGAGGAAGGGTGAACCTCCCCCACCCCATCGCTGCGTCAAGGAATGGCCACGCCCATAAGTCCCCCATCACCAGCCAAGGCGAGGCTTAATCCCGAATTAATCCAACATTAACACGCCCGGTCTATTGTTCTGTGCGAGGACACCAAAACGCTTCACGTACGGAGCAAGGGCTTGAAGGAGAAACAGATGATTCGTTTCCTGACGCGAGCGGTAGCGGTCGTTGTAGCTCTCGGCAGCAGCTTCGCCATGGCGGAAACCCGCCTGAACGGCGCCGGGGCCACCTTCCCCAATCCCATCTATCAGCGATGGGTGACGGATTACCAGAAGATCAACCCCGACGTGAAGATCGATTATCAATCGATCGGCTCGGGCGGCGGCATCAAGGGCATCACCGACAAGACAGTCGATTTCGCCGGCTCGGATGCCCCCATGAACAAGAAGGAACTGGCAGCGGCGAAGCAGCCAGTGGTGCACATTCCAACCGTCGCCGGCTCGGTGGTGCTGGCCTATAACCTCCCCAACCTCAGCAGCGACCTGAAGCTCACAGGCCCGATCATCGCCGATCTCTACCTCGGCAGGATTACCCAGTGGGATGATCCCAGGATTGTCCAGATCAACCCGGACGTGAAACTCCCCCACTCCACCATTACGCCCGTTTGGCGCACCGATGGCAGCGGCACGAACTTCATATTCACAAACTACCTGGCAACCCAAAGCCAGGACTTTGCCAGCACAATCGGCGCCGGCAAGCAGGTGAAATGGCCCGTCGGTCAAGGCGGCAAGGGCAATGAAGGGGTCACGGCAGTCGTGCAGCAGACGCCGGGCGCCGTCGGCTACATCGAATTGAATTACGCCAAGGCCAACAAGATCCCGTTTGCCCTCCTGCAGAACAAGGATGGCAAGTTCGTCAAAGCATCCCCGGAAAGTGTCACCGCCGCAGGCGCCGGTGCAGTCAATCAGATGGACAAGACCCTCGCGGTGAACATCTGGAACCAACCCGGACAGGACGCCTACCCGATCGCAGCCTTCACCTACATCATCGTCTACCAGGACCTGAGCTATCTCAAGGACGAGAACAAAGCCAAGTCACTGGTGGCCTTCCTCACGTGGGCAACAGTCGGTGAGGGCCAGAAGATGGCCGCCGAATTGGATTACGCCCCGCTGGCCCCGGCCGTACAGCAAAAGGTCAAGTCGGCTATCGCCAGCCTGACCTGGGGCGGCAAGGCCATCGCCGCCCGGTAGTCAGCCGTCGTCGGAGTGCACCCAAACCAGCAGCGGACGATCCATGACCGAGTCGTTTTCAATAAGTCCCGCAGCACCAACCGCCAGCCCCGCGCAACCTCGCCGGGTCTGGCGGTCCATTATTCGCGAGAAACGCTTCCGCCTGGGCGCGGATGCTGTCCTGTCGCTCTTCACACGCGGCAGCGCCCTGATGATCATCGCCATGCTCGTCGGACTGATCTGGGTGTTGACCGCGGCGGCAATCCCCAGCATCCGCGCCTTCGGGTGGTCCTTCATCACCACCAGCGACTGGCGTCCCAACGAGCTGCAGATTCCCAAGAAAGGCCCCGATGGCAAAGTCCTCCTGGAAGATGGCGAAGTCGTCATGGAGACCCTGCCGCCGCGGTTTGGCGCCTTGCCGGTCATCTATGGAACGGTTGTCAGTTCAACGCTGGCGCTGATCGTCGCGGTCCCCTTGAGCCTCGGAGCAGCCTTGTTCCTGGTACGTGTGGCGCCGAAGCTGAAGATCGTCGCTCCCGTATCGTTCCTCATCGAGTTCCTCGCCGCGATTCCCAGCATCGCCTACGGCATCTGGGGACTGTTCGTTCTCGTGCCCTTCCTTCAAGGCCGCGAGATGACCCTCCACCAAATCCTGGCCAGCGTACCCGGTTTTCACTGGCTGTTCTTCAGCTCGGTCCACTTTGGCAGCGGCATCGTCGAGCGGGTCATCCCGATGACCGGACGCGACATGCTCGCCGGCGGCCTGATCCTCGCCATCATGATCCTCCCAATCATCACCGCCGTCAGCCGCGATGTCCTCCAAGCCGTCCCCCGGGCGCAAATCGAGGGAACCCTGGCTCTGGGTGCCACCTGGTGGCAGAGCTCGCGCGAAATGCTTCGCTACAGCCGCAGCGGCCTGTTCGGCGCGATCATGCTGGGCTTGGCGCGAGCCGCGGGGGAAACGATGGCCATCACCATGGTCATCGGTAACAGCAACCAGATCGCGGCCTCACCGTTCGCCCCGGCGCAAACGATGTCGAGCCTCCTGGCCAACGAATTCGCCGAGGCCAGCAGCCCCCTGCACCGCTCCGCCTTGATCGAAGTAGCGCTGAT
>JBLNDH010000181.1:0-2897 GCA_050261455.1 Bacillota bacterium | reverse complement strand
CCCGTTAGATCATGAGGCTTGAAGGCGTCGGTGGCGTTGAGGCCGTCGCGTTCGCGCTCCGCGGCACGCAGAGAGCCGTAGTGCTGCTCGGCGCGGCGGAGGTACTGCATGGCGTTTTCCGACTGCCCGGCCCGTTTGAGATAGGTGTAAATCAGTTCACACCCTTGGTAGACGAGATCCAGGTCCCGCTGCATGGCGAATTCGATATGGCCGATACCGGCCGGGTCGTTTTCCTCCAGGAGGACTTGGCCCAAGAGGAGCCGGAGAGCGGGATGGCGCGGATGCTGGGCAAGCAACTCCTGCAACATGGGCATAGCCTGGGCATTGCCGCAGAGTTGCTTTGTCAGGACGCATTGGTCCAGCAGTTCGCGTTCGGTCAGGGTGTCGAATTGTGATTTGCGGTTCAGGGCATCGAGACGCCGGCGGGCTTCGGCCAGGTCGGCGTGACGCTGGTGCCAAAGCGTCAGGATCTGGGTTCGCCAGGCGCGTTCCAGCAGGTTGAGGAGGGATTCGAGGTTGGGCCCGAAGAAGTGCTCGGCCGCGGTGATTTTCAGGGGCTCCGGCGGCGTGGTTTGCCAAGCCACTTCCAGAATCGATTGCGCTTTGGCCAGGTGTCCCAGGGAACCGAGGCGGTCGGCGAGACAGGGATGGGTATCCGCGAAACTGGTTTCCACCAGAAGTGCCTGGCGGAGCCATTTGGGGGCATCGGGGGCGGCGCTGGCTTTGGGGAGCATGCGGGCCATCATGGCGAAGACGCCCGCGGGGGGATCGGCGGATTGCCCGGCGAGTTGGAGCACTTCGGGCCAGAAATGTTGGTCGAGGAAGGCGGCGGCAATTTCGGTGTTCATCAGGGCGTCGGCGGCGTTGGCAGGGGTGACCAGGCGAGCAGAGAGGCGATCGGCTTCGTACTCCTGGTCTCGTCGGAGGATGAAGGTGTAGGCGTCGAAGAGAGGAACGTACCAGGCGGTGAATCGCTGCAAAAGACCGATGCCGAACGCCCGCTGCGATTCGAAGGCGACCAAGAGGCGGCCCCAGGTTTGTTTGATGCGGTAAATCCAGGCGCCGAAGCTGGCATGGCGTCCGGCCAGGTGGCCGAGCTCATGGGCCAGAACCGCGGAGAATTGCTGGGGCGAAATCGCCTGCATGAGGGGCAGGCCGACGGTGAGGATGTTGCGATACCATCCAAAGAGCCCGAGCCTGGGGAGCTGGGCCAGCGAAGCGGTGAAGCCGTGGTCGATGAGGATCGCATGGACCGGCGGAGCGCCGACCTTTCGGCGGAGAATCTCGACCTGTTCAAAGAGCAGCGGGGTTCGGGCTGGATCGAGCTTCACGCCTTGGGGTGGAGGAATTTGGACGCGCATGGCCCGGACCATCACGGCAATCGTTCCGAAGAGGGGCAGCGACAGAGCGAGGACCGCGGCCGCCGCCATGCCAGTGGGCATTTCGGCCGAGCCGATGACGGCGACGATTCCGACGACGATTGCCAGGATGGCCAGGAACAGTAGATAGGCAAATCCATACCCCACCGCCGCGAGGAGAGCGACGCGCAGGCGGTAGAGTCGTGGCCGGTCGCGGGCCAGTTCTGCGAGAGCTCGGACCCAGGATTCGAATTCTTCGCGCGTCATGCCCGACCTTTACCCCACGATGCCGCTGTCTGATCCAACAAGCACGAAAGTGTACTGCAACCGGCGGGCATGCCCAACTGGGAAGGGGGAGCTCTATGGTGGTTGGGAGAGCCGGGGCGGCGCTGTGCTCGGCCCTGGCGTTGTGATCGGCCAGGCGAATTTAGACAGACGTGGGTGGATATGGGCGGACGGAATCGCTCGGAACTACCGAGCGATCCGGCACGTCGTGCGGAACGTTGCTACTTTAGACGAGGGCGGGAGAACCGGGGGGAAGTGGGGCATATCTTGGATTGCGCGCGATTCTCGCGAGGGTCGCGCAACCCCCTGTAATACGCGAGTTACAACGGTTCGATGGGCGTTTGAAGAGGGTGCGAAGAATCCCACATCGCGCGCGAATCCCGCGCGCGGGAACTAGCGTTGTGGGGTATTTCGTACTGAAATAGTGTTAGATATGCGGTTTTGGCCGAGGCGGTGGAAGCGGGGATCGATCTCATAGCCAAGAAATCGCCGGCCTTCTTCGAGGGCGGCGATCGCCGTGGAGGCGTGCCGGCAAATGGATCGCAGACCAGGTCGCCGGGACGAGACACGAACTGGATGCAGCGACGGAGCAAGGCGACGGGCTTCTGGCAGGGATGCAGCGGCCGAAGCTCGCGCAGGCATTCCCAAATATCGGCTGGCGCCTTGCGTGGCTTGGGGGGATTGCCTTTGACGCAGTACCAGATCAGCTCCCACCGGGGCCGCAGGTAATAGCCCAGGCCGATGCACCGCTTGTCCCAGACGATGCACCCTTTGACCGTGAAATGCTCCGAGAGCAGATCCTTCATCCAGATCGATTTCCAGGTGCCAAAGACGAGATGGGCGGTATTGTCCTTGGCGACGCGAGCCAGCTCGGGAAGAAAGGACCTCCAGAGCTTGGGGGCTTCCTGGCGGCCATCGCCGATGATGGTGGCTGGCCGTATCCGGTTGCATTTTAGCTGCAGGGCGATCCCGTAGGGCGGATCCGTCACAAAGGCATCGATTGAACGATCGGGCAGTTTGCATAGGCCCGAGAGACAATCCCCGCGAACAAATGTGCAGTCGGAATTGACAATCCCTTCCATGGGCAATGTCCCTCCAGGGAGAACGATCATCGCTCGCCGGGGTGCCACAGGTCAAGAGATTGGTTAAATATCTGTTTGGCATCTATTAAAGTGTCCGCTGCACCAGCGCTAGGCGGGGTGGTTTGCCGGGGGGAGTGACCAGGGTCAACTCGTAGACGGGACGACATCCGGC
>JBLNDH010000180.1:0-9122 GCA_050261455.1 Bacillota bacterium | reverse complement strand
TGGGGCGGGCGGGACAGGGCCTTCAGGTCCCACCGCCCTGCTGGGTTGTCCTCGGCCGCTTGAAGGGTAATCGAGCAGATCGCCAGGCTGAGCAGTGAAATGCAGCAGAGATGAAAGGATCGCATGGGCCATAGGATACCGCCCATGCCGAGCGGGCCAAACAAAATCCACCGGCCTGTCCGGGCCGGTGGATCGTTGTAGATTCAGCAGAAAACGCAGATCAATAGCTGACTTCGTCGCTAATGCCGATCTCGTTGACTTCGGTCGGCTGCGATGCGGGACGCAGGGAGGTCTGGCCGGGATAGGGAACCGGGTATTCGCGGATGTTCCGGACTTTGGTAAAGGTCGGCATGAGCTCGTTGCGCTGCAACCAGCCGAGGATGGCCTGGGCAATCGATTGGTCGAGGTCCTTCACCTGCTCTTTCGTGACATTCCGCAGGTAGCGGGAAGCGGCATCGCCATAGTCCACATGAGCCCGGCGGTTCATTGCTTCGACGATTTGCTCGGCATGGTCGGTGGCTTGGGGATCGGCCTGGGTAAGCTCCCCGACAAAGATCTCGGTGGGCGGGCTGGAAATCCCCTCCGCATTGGCCACGGCGGCCGCTACGGCGTCCTCCGGCGTGCTGAAAGAACCCGTGTAATCTTCGCGGTCATACGAGTAGGCAAATCGTTTCATGGTTTCTGCTCCAGACCTTATATCGGCTATATTTGTGGTACCGCTGTGATTTCCCTGAGTTGATAAAAATTCCACGTGTGCCGATGCCACTGGAATGTCCTCCGATGCCTGATTGTAGGCAGTTTGCGGGACATATGGTAGTCATTCAGGGCGATCTATCAGCCTATCCAAGGGTTGCTGGCTTACATGAAGCGGGTGTAATCCAAATCACGATCTGATTGCGGTGTGTGTGCTTGAACCAAGGACGCGTGTACGGTACCACCAAAGCATGCGAACCATCATCACCGAACGCCCTTTTGTCGTGCCCAATGAGCGGAACGTCTACAACATGCGGGGAGCCTGGCCATGCAAGTGGATTGGACCGAAGGAAGCGGGTCAGAGTGTGGGAGTGATGGCGTACCGGCGGCGATTTGCCCTGGAGGCGGAAGCAACGATTCGCGTGCATGTGAGTGCGGATGAGCGGTATGAGCTCTTTGTGGATGGGCAGCGGGTGGGACGGGGGCCGGAACGGGGAGACCCGAATCACTGGTTCTTCGAAACTTACGATCTGAAGCTCAAGGCAGGACAGCATGTGATCGTGGCTCGGGTATGGTCGCTGGGCAAGCTGGCGCCGGCGGCGCAGATGACAGTCTATCCAGGGTTCATCCTGGCGGCGGAAGAGCCGTTTACGAAGCTGCTGGGGACGGGGGTGGCCGAGTGGGAAGTGAAGAAGCTAAGCGGATATGACTTTGTCCATCGCGGCTTCGCGGGGTTCACCGGGGCGCGGGTGGCGATCGATGGCAAGGCATATGATTGGGGATTTGAGCAGGGCCAAGGGGAAGGGTGGCAGGCGGTGGCGGTGCTGGATCCCGGGGTGCATGCGACGCTGCCCAATGAGCATCCGCCAATGCATCTGATGCTGCCGGCGACTTTGCCGGCGATGCTGCAGGAAGAGCGCAAGGTGGGAACGGTGCGCTTCGTGGCGGCGGTGAGCGGAGATCCGGAGAAGATCCGAATCAAGCAGGAGGAGAACCTTGCCGAGGAGCAGCGCCAGTGGAATACGCTGCTGGAAGGCAGGGAATCGGTCACCGTTCCAGCCAATGCCAAGCGGCGAGTCCTCATCGATCTGAAGAACTACTACTGTGCCTACCCGACGCTGGTTGTCAGTGGGGGATCGGGCGCGACCGTCCGGGTGGGGTGGGCCGAGTCACTGTTTCACAATCAACAGCAGGAGGGCTGGCACAGCGATCCGCAGAAGGGGAACCGCGACGAGATCGAAGGAAAGCTGTTCATGGGCAATTACGACCTGTTCAAACCCGAAGGCGGAAATGCCCGGAAGTATGAGACTCTATGGTGGTGCGCAGGGCGGTACGTCGAGGTATTTGTGGAGACGGTAGCGCAGGCGATGACGATCGAGCGATTGTCATTCACGGAGACACGATATCCGCTGGAAATGGAGGGGACGTTTGCAGCCAATGACACACGGCTGAGCAAGGTGATCGGGCCGGCGCTGCGCGGGCTGCAGATGTGCTCGCATGAGACATACATGGATTGCCCCTACTACGAGCAACTGGAGTATGTCGGCGACACGCGGATGGAATGCCTGGTGACGTACTGTCTGACGCAGGATGATCGACTGCCCCGCAAGGCCATTGCCATGTTCGATGCGTCGGTGGACCAGCGGCAACTGACGCAGTCGCGGTTCCCAAGCCGGATGACGCAGTACATTCCTCCGTTCTCGTTGTACTGGGTGGCCATGCTGCATGACTATGCCCTGTGGCGGGATGTGGAGTATGTGCGGCGATTCCTGCCCTCGGCGAGAACCGTGGTCGATACGTTCCTGCGGTTCCGGAACAAGGAGGGGCTGGTGGCGGCGCCGGACGGATGGAATTTCGTCGATTGGGTGCCGGGTTGGGATGCAGGGTGCGCACCGAGTGCAGAGCATGGAGTCAGCGCGATCATCAACTGGCAGCTGGTGGGAGTCCTGTCAGCCATGGCGGAGTTGGAAAACCAGTTTGGGGAGGTGGAACTGGCGGCCAGGGATATGCGATTGGCCAGGGAACTGGCGGCGCGCTGCAAGCAGGCGTTCTGGGATGAATCACGCGGGCTCTTTGCCGATGATTTGGAACGGAAACGGTTTTCCGAACATGCCCAGTGCATGGCGATCCTGAGCGGGCGGCTGGATCGGGAAACAATGCGAAGGATGGAGAGCGGGTTGCTCAATGCACCGGATCTGGCGCGGACGACCATCTACTATACGCATTATCTATTCGAGACGTATCGCGCCCTTGGGGCGGCGGATGCGATGTTCAAGCGAATGGACTTGTGGATGGCGCTGGAGAAGAGCGGCTTGATGACGACGCCGGAACAGCCGGAGCCGACGCGATCCGATTGCCACGGATGGGGGTCGCACGTGCTGTATCACTACTATGCGACGATCCTTGGGTTGCGTCCGGGGGCGTTTGGGTTCAAGAGTGTGCGGGTGACGCCCATGTTCGGGCCGTTGACTCACGTGTCGGCGACGCTGCCGCATCCGAAGGGGCAGATCGGAGCGGAGTTGACGCGGGATGGGAAGCGGCTGACGGGGCAGATAACGCTACCGGAAGGCGTGACAGGTGAGATCGTCTTCGGCGGGAAAAGTCAGCGACTGGCCAGCGGTAAGCAGGACATTCGGCTTTGATTGCTATTGAAAGTCAGATCATTCCTGTCAGTGAAAGCAGAGCTCGCGAAGCCGCTAAGGCGCGAAGAGGACGCGAAGGAACAAAGAATCAGGTTGTCCTCTTCGCGGTTCCTTCGCGGCTTCGAGCCTTCGCGAGCTCTGGAGCCAGGAATCGATCCTTGGCACCAGGATACTATTCTTCTGACTCTCAATAAGGCAGTCGAGGCGGCGGACGTCTGGGAAAGCTGTGATTTCCCGGGTTCATGAGAATTCCAGGTGTGCCGATGCCGCCGGAATGTCCTCCGATGGCCAATTGCAGGCCGCTTGTGGAACAGATGGTAGTGAGTTGAGGCGATCTGCGCTACGGAACCGAAGGCCTTCAAACGCATTGTTTTCCGTATCCGTCACGGACCTTACCGTGATTGTGGCGATGTGGCGTTCGGGGTGCGCCGTCGCACGCGGGCCAGCAGACCAATACTCAAGACTGCCCAGAGAATAGCGGAAGGCTCGGGGACGGGCTGGAAATCGGATAGCACCACACTGCGTGTGGCGGCGCTGTAGTTGACGAGAAAGGATCCCAAGCCATCGCTGGTGAGAAGGCGCTGGCCACTGGCGATGTTATCGAAAGCGCCCATCAGATCGCTGGTGGTGGTCAGGATTGTGTAGCTGTTGAGCGGTGATACTTGGGAGTCAAATCCATCCAACGTCGTAACATGCAGCACACCGCCCAGCGTGACTGCGCCAGTCACGCTAAGTGTATCGTACTGAATACCTGCCATGGCTCCGCCTATATCCATCGCCAATTCGGAATTGCCGAGTAGGGTCAGGTTACCCTTGATGGTCAATGAGCCGGGCCCTGTCCCAGGTGAGATCATTGCATTACTAGTGACTGCTGCGCCGATCACACCTGCGCCCTCCAAAGAGCCGCCTTGTAAAAGCAGCGCATCGGTGGCAGTGATGGAGCCGCCCATCAATCGGGTGGCGCCAGCCATTTGAGTGTAACCCCCGGTGAAATGGAGCGTGCCGGTCAGGGCTTCGACGGTACCCGTGTTCGCAAAAGCGGCATCGATCTGCGTGACTGCACTCCCGGAGGACTTCCGAAATGTGCCGGCGTTTTCGAGCTTCAATTGGGAGACAAACCGCGAGGTTCTGTTGAGGTCAGCGTCCGTTTTGATGTCGAAGGTTGCACCAGGGAGAACCTTAACGGTGGTGGCGGAACCCATGCTGATGTTGCCGCTATCCATCCATGTTGCTGCAGAGGCTACTTCGAGCGTGCGTCCATCGATAATCTTTGTGTTCTTGCCAGCGATGGCGAGAGGGGCGTTGGCTGATGTGGTTCCAGTGCCCTTCATCACGCCGCTGTTCCAAGTCATGGGGCCGCTGACGAGGAGTTTCCCGGGACCGTCGAGGGTGCCATCAGTGAATACGAATGTGCTGACGGACATATCTCGCTTGAGCATCAGTGTGCCCGAGGCCAACTCGGTGGTACCTGAGATCGCATAGTCACAGTCAAGGTTGGTTGTGGAGTTCGAGAACTGCACGCTGCCGGCCCCAGTGATTATGGCGCCTGGGTTAAGGTTGTGGACCGCCTTGCCAGTCCATGCGCCGCCGAGAATCAGTTTAGAGCCCTCAGGCACGGTGAAACGCCCAGTACTGGTTCCGCCGACGGATTTCAGTGTCCCTGAATGCACCTCCACCAGCCCGGTATTGTTGAGGATCCCGATCTCTGAGAGCCCGGTGCCGCTTGATTTGAGAAGAGTCCCAGCGTTGTTCACAGTTGACGTGGCATCCGCATCATTTTGGAAATCGATGGTGGCGTCTGCCAGGTTATCGATGATGCCACCGCCTGTGCAATCCGTCACGACGGTAGTGGCGTAATTGATGAATCGCAGGTTGCCCCAGGATGTGGCATGATTGATCGTGGCGCCTCCCTTGGCGTGCACACGCACCGTATCGGCGGAGGTGCCCCCGCCGCCGTTCCAAACGAGCGGTCCGTTGACGATGAAGTCACCGGTGCCTGTGATTTCGCCGGAGACCTCGGGGCTGCTGGTAACTGTGACTTGGCCTGCTATAACCGTCCCATTTACAACCAGACCATCATTGATCGTGAGGGGCTTGGCGAATGTCGCAGTCCCATTAATCTGGATCGTTCCGCGAGTTTGGTTGATGGTGCCATTGAATGTGGCATCGCCTTCGAAGGCGGCGATAGCACAAAGGTCGTTCATGGCGAGTTCACCGTCCAGCACGAAGCCGGATCCAAAAGTGCTCTGGGTGGGGCCCTGGAGGCGGAGCGTCGAAGCCGGGGCGACATAAGTAGTACCAGTACCGCGGATTCCCGCGCTACTATCGCCCGTAACCAAGAGCTCGCCGGATTCAACTCGCAAGGTTCCGTTGTTTGCGAGAAGAGTGCTGCCCAAAGTGACAATACCGCTACTGGCGACACGCAGTGTGCCGAGATTCTTAATACTCGCCGCTCCAACCCCATAGGCTTGCAACCTTACAGGTCCCAAGATGTCGAACGTAGCGCCGGGGAAACTGACAATTGGTGAGTCGGCATCGGCAGTGATGTCGCCGCTTATCCATTGAGCGTGCCCGTAGTTCTCAATGCTCCGCTGGCTCAAGTAACGGGAACTTGTTCCGTTGATCGACATGCCGCCTTTGGCGATCAGTAAACGCTGTCCATTGCCGCCACCGATCAATCCACCCGTCCAGGTGAAGAACCCGTTGACAGTAATGTCGCCGGGTCCGTCGAAGCCACCTTCAACTGTGAAGTTGTTGATTTCGACAGATTGGTCGAGTACCACTTGCCCGGGAAGAATGACGTTGTACGTAAGGTCCGGTGTGTTGTTGGGATAGAATGGATTGACCGACCAGTTGGCGGGCGCCGTCCAATTCCCAGAGCCATTCAAAACCCAAGTAGCTGTGACTTCGTCGCAGTGGGCGGTCGGATGGCCGAGCCCTAAAGCGAACAAACTGCATATGGCAGAAGCAACAAAGACCCTCCGACGCGTTTTTCGGCTTCCCATGATTCCCATGCCCTTCGTGATGTGCTCCCCCCAATCCTGCAGGGAGCGATTTTGAATGAATTGTGCTGTTGGATGCGGGTATTGTCCAGTATTTTGCTGAAACTATTTACATGAAGCGGGTTCATAGGAGTACGCCGATGTGACGGAAGGGTGTGGAGAAGGCCACAACGCGGCAACGACTTGAGGATAGGGGAGAATAGGGCAACAACAAAGGTGCAAGCGTATGAAAGCGTATCGCTTATTGGGTGTGGTATTGAGTATCGTGATGCTGGGGACGATGTGCGCGGCGGCGGAGAAGGAATCGCCGTTGGGGGATGTGTTTGAGTGCCGGCCGCGCGGGGGGGTGCCGAATTTCATGGGCAAGGCGCAGCAGGGGGGCGAGGTGCGGGTGGCGTATTTCGGGGGGAGCATCACGGCGGCGGAGGGGTGGAGGCCTCAGACGACGAAGTGGCTGCGGGGGCAGTATCCGAAGGCGAACATCATCGAGATCAATGCGGCCATCGGCGGGACTGGGTCGGATCTAGGCGTGTTCCGGTTTCGGCGGGATGTGTTGGAGCACAAGCCGGATCTGGTATTCGTGGAGTTTGCGGTGAATGACGGAGGTGCGGCGCCGGAACAGATTTATCGCTGCATGGAAGGACTGGTGCGGCAGGCGTGGAGGCAGGATCCGGCCATCGATATTTGTTTTGTCTATACGCTGGTGGATGGATGGGTGCCGCAATTGGCACAGGGCAAACTTGTGCGATCCGCCATCGCGATGGAGAAGATCGCGGAACACTATAACATCCCGAGCATCTTCATGGGTACGGAGGTCGTGCGATTGGCCACGGCGGGGCAGATGATCATGAAGGCCGAGTCCAAGGTGACGCAGGAGCAGGCCAAGCAGCAGGGGAAAATGGTCTTTTCGTCAGACGGGGTACACCCTTTCGCAGAAACGGGACATCGGCTGTATACCGAGGCAATCATTCGGTCATTTGGAAAGATGAATGGGGTGGGGGTGGCGCAGGCCCATGCGATGCCGAAGCCGTTCGTGGCGGACAACTATGAAGCGGCGAAGATGATCCCGCTGAGTCAGGCGAAACTCAGTTCAGGCTGGCGCAAGCTGGAGGCGGGGCATTCGCTGGCTCGGAGTTTCGGACAGTACATGCCGGAGATGTATATGGCGGATCGGGCGGGGGAATCGGTTTCCTTCCAGTTCCGGGGGACGTATGCGGCGTTCTTTGATCTGCTGGGCCCGGACTGCGGGCAACTGCAGGTGAAGGTGGATGGGAAGGCCAGCGCGGCGTTGCGATTCGATTCGTATTGCACGTACCACCGTTTGGGATCATTTGTCGTGGCGCGGGATGTGCCGGAGGGGGTACATCGAGTGGAAGTCACGGTGGATTCGGCGGCGTTGGACAAGGCGGGCATCCTGGCCAAGCGCAATGAGAAGATGAATGACCCGAAGCGGTTTGAGGGCCAGGTGTGGTATGCGGGGTGGATCATGCTGGTGGGGGAACTGGGGGAGTGAGCGATTTTGAGCCACAGATGAACGCGGATGAACGCAGATAGGAAGTGCATGGGCTCACCCGTCCATGCGCTTCTTTTTGTTGCCACAGGTGGGGTGCAGATGGACGCCGATAAACGCGCAGGGACAGGACATCGGTGCTACGTGATGGAAGCTCTTCGATTAAGAGGGGTGGGGATCGAGCCGAAGAGAGTCGTATTCGAATGCCAAGATGTAAGCGGTTTATGGGACGGCCGAGGAGTGGGGCATATGGGTGCGATCGGCTGGCCAAGCGGACATTGTGCCGATTGTGCGGGCGATGCGGTTTGCACCGCCGGGTAGGTCTGATAAGGCAAAGAATCGCATGTATTAAGCCTGTTGAATGGGTGGACGATACATGGGTAGGCCCTGACGGGCAGGGCCAAGAAAGCTTGAGTGACGAATGCCATCTGTGCAGCCAGTTAATCTGAGTGCGACGCCTGAAGAAGGGGTGGAGTATCTGCTGATTTCTCCGCCGAATCTGGTGGCGAGCCGGCGGGTGCGGATGCAGATGATGGCGGCGGGACTTGAGACGCGTGAATCGGAAATGGGACTGAAGGTCGCGTGTGGAACGATGGATTGGCGGACGATTCTGGAATCCATCGGCACGGGGCTTTCCCCGGCTGAACGCCGGGATACGCGAGTGGCGACGGCCGGGGCATGCGATGATCCGGCTGAGGTGCATCGGTCGATTTTCCGGGCCAAGAGCCTGGAGATGCTGCTGAGCAGCGCGGCGGATCAGTGGTTTGAGGAGGTGCTGAGCCGCGGGGGAATTGCGGTGTATTTCCAGCCGCTGTTGCAGTATCCGCCGGGGCGGCTGCACGGGTATGAATGCCTGATGCGGGGCGTCGATGCGGATGGGACGATCATTCCGCCGAATCGGATGTTTGAGGCGGCGCGACGTCTGGGGAAGATCGCGGAACTGGATGAGAAGTGCCGCCGGGCGGCGATCGTGGCGGCGGCGCACATGAAGGCAACGGGGGTGAACTTCTTTATCAACGTTGTTCCGAGTGCCATTCGCGAGCCCAAGCGGTTTTTGAATGCCACGCTGGCGGAGCTGGCGGCTGGGGGGCTTCGGCCGCAGCAGATGACGTTCGAGGTGGTCGAGACGGACGAAGCCCAGGATCAGCGGCAACTGGCGAATCTGCTGGCCTATTATCGCAAGGCGGGGTTCAAGGTTGCGCTGGACGATGTGGGGGCGGGATATTCGTCGTTGCTGTCGCTGTCGAGACTGAGGCCGGACTATATCAAATTGGA
>JBLNDH010000179.1:0-9240 GCA_050261455.1 Bacillota bacterium | reverse complement strand
CAGGGGTCGGGGGAGAGGGGTCAGGAGGAAAGAAGAGGGCGAACACAAGATTCGGCCCTACGGGAACCCTGGCCCGGAGGAGCGGGCGAGGGGACACAGAATCGGGAATTGCGGTAGTGCCAGGTGGCGGAAGAGTTTTCTTGAGGGCATGAGCAGGTGAGCGCATGCCATGTTGAAGCGAAGAGTCGGTATACTGAACGAGAGCCGGCGGAAAACACTGGCGGGCAAGCCACATGTGGCATTCCCTGAAGCGAATTCTCGGCGATGAAACCGCTCGCTGCGCCGCGGAGTTGGCACGCCGTGCTGTGTTGGCGCAAGCGTCCGTGGAATGGTCCGCGGGATCACCGCATTTGCGGCGATCTGCGGAGCCTACGTGATTGAGGTAAAGGAGCTGTAACGTATGCGAGTCGCAATGCAATGGGTTCTGTTTTTGATCGCCATGGCGGTGGCCGGTTGCCAATCAACAGGGCGGCCTGCAAGCGAGCCTCGCCCCGCGACCAACCCGGCGGGTGTGCAACTGTATCAGAAAGCCCCGCACAACTACGAAGATCTCGGCATTGTCGAGGTGGCGGGCGATTTCCAGTATGGCCCGAATTCCACTGCCGACAGGATCGTTGAGGAACTCAAAGCCAAGGCCGCTGCCAAGGGAGCCAACGGCATCTGGCTGTTCCCCCCGCGCGATCCCGGTCTGGTCGGCTATGGCGCGTTCTACAACGACCAATACTACATGTTTCCCGTGCGTAGATCTCAGCCCAGTGCGACGCTGGCGAGAGCCATCTATGTGCGCGAGTAGTGTGGCGTGGAAGGGGGAGAGTGCGCATCCTGCGGAGTGCGGTCTTCCCATCCATATGGCTTGTGCGTGGATCGGAAACACCCGGGCCATCGCACAAGAGCAGTACTTGGAGGTCTTGGATACCCACTTTGCCGAGGCGTTGGAGACGCAGCAGTCAGCAGGGGGCAGCCAATGTCTGCATATGACACCAACCCAATCCGGAGACGAGAGAATCCCGGGAAAACAGGGTTGTGTCCACTCTGGTCATTCGCTGGTAAGTTGTGTCAGGGCAAGGGAATGGGCCGTATCCGGCTCGAACGGATGACCTCCTCCTTGTAAGGGAGGCGCTCTAGCCAACTGAGCTAACGGCCCGTGGGCGATGTACTCGCCGAGCAAATCACTATTCAGCCACTATCCGGGGCGACAGGGCTCGCTGGTGAGAACGGCCCGGCACCCAGAGGGGACAGAATACGATGGCTGCCTGCGAGCGTCAATCGTGGCGAGAATTCATCGACGTGGCGGGGTGTGGCTGAGGGCGTTTCAGAACCGCCGGGGGAACGGGATTCCCTACGGCGGCGCCGTGAGCTCTAGGGATTGTAAAATCACTTCTAAGGAAAGCATTGGCAAGAAGAGCGACGCGAGGATCTGGGCCAATGCCGAGGGGGATGAGCCATTTTGTTGACGCTGCCAGACAGCGGCTCTACGATTGGGCGGTGGGAAGTCATTCACGAGTTGCCACCGCTGGAAAACCGGTAATTTATCCATGAAGTCGCTCGATCGGCAAAGGAGTTTTGCGTGCGTTTGCTTATCGCCATACCGGTCTACAACGAGCGGAAAACGGTTTCGGATGTGTTGGACAAGGTGAAGCGGTACCATCCCGAAATTCTGGTGGTGGATGATGGCAGTACGGATGGGACCGGAGAGATTCTGGCGGCCCGACAGGACATTCAACTTATTCGGCACGCGTGCAATCGGGGTTACGGGCGAAGCCTGATCGATGCTTTCCAATATGCCGACGAACGCGGCTATGACTGGACGATCACCATGGATTGTGACGAACAGCATGAGCCGGAGATGATTCCCCATTTTATCCGTGAGATTCAGACCGATTGCTGGGACATCATCAGTGGCTCGCGATATATGCAGGATCGGACTGACAACGACCTGCCGCCGACGGACCGGCGGGCCATCAACACGGAAATCACCGAGCTGGTGAACGCGGTTCTTGGTTTGCACCTGACCGATGCATTCTGTGGTTTTAAGGCGCATCGCGTGAAGGAAATGGTAAAGCTGGCCTTGGATGAAGAGGGGTATGCTTTTCCGGTGCAACTCTGGCCGCGTGCGGTGCGCGCGGGATTGCGGATCGCCGAGATTCCGGTACGGTTGATTTACAAGGATCCGACGCGGCACTTCGGCGGGCCGCTGGACGATCCGGACTATCGGCTCAACCACTATCTGAAGGTGCTCCAGGCCGAGTGGGAGCGGCCGTGCGATCCGCTGCCCGCTGACCCGATATCCTATTGCGGCTGCTGCTGCGAATGATCACGTGTGAAGAGAAGACTGTTGCGGATTGGAAAGCCCCTGCCCAGGACGGCGAAATTCTCCTTTGGCCCGATGCGCGATGCCTGATTGAACAGACCCAGGATAACCATCGGCGCCTGGCCGCGGCCGATCCGGTTCGCCTGCAGCGCATTCCGCTGCCGGAAGTGCGCCGGCAAGGCCGACAATGGCTTGGCCATGATGAAAACGCCGGCATCCTCGTGGCCGCCGGCCATCAGATCGAGCTGCTGCATCCGGGCGTCTGGGCCAAGGATGTTCTGATCAACGAACTGGCCCAACGGATGGGCGGGAGTGCCTATCACTTTGCGGTGGATACCGATGTCCCCAAGCATCTGCAGCTTCGCTGGCCTGGCACCGTGCTGCCGCTGACCGATGATCCGAACGCCCAAACCGCTGCCTGGGATGCGTTGATCGAGGCACCGACGCCCGCTCATTTGAAATATCTCGAGACGACTTTTCAGCAGGCGCAGGCAAGCTGGCCATTCCAGTCCATGCTCGGCGGTTTTCTGGACATCATGCGACGGCTTGGCTTGGAGTCGTCGAACCTGACCTGGGTGCTGACCAACGCCATTCATCAGCTCGATTGGAATCTGGGGTTGCGATACCATGCGATGCTGGCCAGCCCGATCTGGCTGTCGCCGGCATACCTGCTTTTCGTTTATCACGTGCTGGCTCGGGCCGATTCCTTTGCGGCCACGTACAACCAGACCCTTCAGGAGTACCGTCGGGAAAACCACATCCGGCATATGGGTCGGCCTTGGCCGGACCTCAAGGCAACGGCTGAGGAGTGCGAGGTGCCATTCTGGCTCGATTGCCTCGATGCCGATCGCCGGCAGCGCGCCAAGGTTGTGCGTCGCGGCATCAGTTGGCATTTGAGATTGGCCAATGGGGCGGAGTTGGAACTGGATCAATCCGCCGATGGTTGGACCGCGGCCAACCATTTGGCCCGCTTTCTGATGGCCGGTCGCGTTCGCCTTTCGCCGCGGGCGCTGACGTTGACCGCCTTTTTCCGATTGGCGATTGTCGATCAGTTTGTCCATGGAATCGGGGGCGCCCGCTACGACGAGGTGACCGATCGGGTCATTGCCCGATGGTTTGGCATCGAACCGCCCAGGTTTTCCGTGACCACCGCGACCCTGTGGTTTCCCACGGCTTTGAATCATCGGCGTATCGATGTGCATCCGCTTCTCGTGGAAGGCCGACGGATCCGCCACAACTGGCTGGGGGAGGAGAAGCTTCGAATGGTCCGGCGGATCGCCTCGCTGCCGCGGAAGTCTGAAGAGCGGCGCCAGCTTTTCTACCAGATGCACAAGCAGCTCGCCGCGGTCGTGGATAAGCCCGTCTACCTCGATTGGGAACATCGGCTTGATGATTCTTGGCGTATGGCCCGTCAGCAGCAGGAAATCTTCGATCGGGAACTCTTCTACGCAATCCAGCCTGAGCCTCGCCTGAGGGAACTGATTTCCCAATATCGCGATTGCCTGAGATAGAGGGGGCCAGCCTTTTGCCTCCCGGCGAGCCGGGATTCACGGGTGAACCTCCGCTCGGCAGGAGTCTGGCCCTCCCGACGCCGTGCTCCGTCGATATCGTGACGGTCGCTACCGCTTTACAGGGCTTTTTGCGACGCGTATAGTCAAAGCCTTAAGCCCAAACGGCTTATATGGGAGCAGCGTATGGCTGAGGCCGGTTCTCCGGTAAATTCAGGCAATGAGTCTTTTCTGCCGCAGTCCACGATTCTGATCGTGGATGACAATGCGCAGAATGTCGAGCTGCTCCAGGCTTTTCTGGAATCCCTGCCGGTGAAGATCGTTACCGCCTCCGATGGCATCGAAGGCCTGGAGAAGGTCCATCAGCACAATCCGGATCTGATTCTGCTGGACATCATGATGCCCCGCATGAGCGGTTTTCAGGTCTGCCGCAAGCTCAAGAGCGACCCGGCAACCAAGGATATCCAGATCCTGATGGTCACAGCCCTTAACGAACTGGGCGATATTGAGCAGGCCTCGGAATGCGGCACTGATGACTTTGTCAGCAAGCCGGTCAATAAGCTCGAATTGCTCACGCGTGTGAAGAGCCTCCTGCGTGTCCGACACCTCAAGAGCGAACTGGAACGTGCCCTAACCTATCTGAACGAAGTTGAACACGAGGATGAGCCGTAACGGGCATCCGCCACTGTTCGAAGGATATGATGGCCGCTTGTCGTTTGGCGGCAGCCCGCAGAGCTGGTTGGCTTCAGGGCCGGTGCCGTGCGATGTGGGCGATGCTTTGTGATCCGATCGAATCCGCAGAGTCGAAGTAAAAAGAGGCGACCATGTACGACGCAGGGACAAGAATTCAGGATTTTCTCTCGGCGACCGCTGCCAAGCAGCCGACCCCCGGCGGGGGGAGCATCACGGCCTTGGTTGGAGCACTTGCGGCGGCTACAGGCGAAATGGTCGTCAATTACAGCATCGGCAAGAAGGGCTTGGAATCCCACCAGGACGAGCTGAAATCGATTGTGGCGGAACTAAGCAAGGCCCGGCAGATGCTGCAGCAGTTGATGGTGGAAGATCAACTGGCCTACGAGGCGTACACCGCCGCCCGCAAGTTGCCGCCCGACTCGCCGGAGCGTAAAGACAAGCTCCCTGCCGCCATCGTTGCCAGTATCCGTGTTCCCCAGACGATTGCTGCGACTGCGGTCGGAATCCTGGAACTGTGCGATCGCATGGTCGGGTTTGTCAACTTTTACCTGCTGTCAGATCTGGCCGTTGCCGCGGATCTCGCGATGGCCACTGTCCGCTGTGCCATCTACAGCGTGCGAAGCAATCTCAAAATCCTGGAGGATCCGGCGGATCGCCGGTCCGTGGAGGCGACCATCGGGCAACTCCTGATGCGGTCGGTACAGCTCATCCAGCGTGTCGCTCCGCGTGTGTGGGATCGCGACGGCCAAGGCGTTTGACCATGGGCAGCGACGGCCGCGATTACAAGCTCGATTTGTCTGGGTTGCCTCATCCGCAGGAACCGGGCTCCGCGAATTTGCCCTCTTCCGCCGCGGATCCCCAGAGCGGGCGGCCGTTTCTAAGCGTCCAATTCGCTTGCTGTAATGTCTATACACGGATTTACCGAAATGCCCAAGGCACCGCCTACGCGGGCCGTTGCCCGCGTTGCGGAAAGGTCGTCAGCTTCCGCATTGGGCCGCAGGGCACCGACGCACGCTTCTTTGTGGTACACTAAGGTTTTGCTCAGATGCCGTCCGGTGCCTGGAATGAGATGGACGCGGGTGTCTGAGACTGTGTACTTCTACGGAGGTTGTTTTGGGCACGGCAGCTCAAGCTAAACAATCAGGCGGCGGGGCCTATGAGGTTGCCCGGCCGCTGGGCCAGTGCGCTGTCTGCAACCAGCACATTGATCCCGATCAGAAGTTCATGGCCGCCCTGATCGAAACTCCCACCGGTTACCAACGGGCCGACTGCTCCTTGGAGTGCTGGGAGAAATTCGATCGGAAGGATGTCGTTGCCTTTTGGCAGACGGTCATGCCCCGGCCGGAACAGAAAAAGAAGCTTTTCGTCGATGACGCCACCCTCTGCGAGCTTTTTGTGCGGCTGGCCGATGTGACCGAGCCGGCCAAACTCGCGTTCCGCTTCGTCCTCGGCCTGATCCTCATGCGCAAGCGTCTGCTGATCTATGACGGGACGAGAATCGAGGGTGACCGCGAGATCTGGTCCATTCGGCTCAAAGGGCGCGACGAGATGCTGGAATTGATCGACCCGAAGCTCGATGAGAACCGCATGAAGGAGGTCAGCGAGCAACTCGGGCAGATCCTCCAACAGGAGCTATAGCCATGCGCATCGGATCGGCACTTACCCTGCTCTGGGCGTTGGTTCTCCTTGGCGTTGGCGGCTGTGCCTCGCGGGCCAAGCCGCTGCCGGTCTACACCGGACCGACCGAACCGATGCCGCTGGTGCTTGAGCAGATCGAGACCAACAACAAGTCGTTGCCGACCCTCTTCGCCCAGACGTACATCGAAGCCAACATCGTTGATAACAAGGGCAAATCCCGTTTTGTGAACACCGGCGGCGCCGTGCTGATCCGCAAGCCGCGTGAGTTGCTCCTGGTTGGCCGCAAGGACCTGGCGGGGAGGATCTTCGAGTTGGGGAGCACCCAGGATGTGTTCTGGATGACGATCTACCTGGATGAAAACACGCGGTGGTGGGGACATTACCGCAACCTTGGCAAACCGTGCATGGAGCAAATACCCGTCCGCCCGGATCTGGTCGGCGAAGTGCTCGGCATCGGGGACATCAGCCTCGATTTCAACCAGCCCCCCATCCCGACGATGACCTTCAACAACGACCTGGATGTCTACATGGTCGCTTGGAACGCCAATGGGCCGGGCTTCTGGTACACCGAGAAGCAGATCTGGTACGATCGGAAAACCCTCTTGCCGCGGAAGGTGCTGTTGTATGACCAGAATGGCCGGGTGATCCTGCGGGCCAACCTGAGCCAGCATCGACCGGTGGCCGTTCCCGACCTCCCGCAGGAGAAGTGGCCGAGGATCGCAACGTTCTACGATCTGCTGTTTCTGCAGACCAACTCCACGATGACGATTCGTCTGTCGGACATGGCTCTGCACAACGACAAGGGACAACCCAAGCCGGGCGCGATCACGTTCCATCCGGATCGAGAAGTGAAAGAGATACAGATTGATGAGGATTGTGAGAAATAATCGGCGGCGAGCAACGGCCGGCAGAATGGGTCTGGTGGTTCTGCTGATTGGGGTCTTGGCTGCCAGGACAATGGCAACGGAGCGATCCGACGTGCTGGCCCACGCGATGGGGCGTGCCGACAGCAAGGGCGCCGATATCTCCATCGCGCTGATCGAGTCCGAAAACGGGTCGGCCGATAAGACCACCGTGCTGCATCGCGAAGTCTATCGCGATACCCATTGGCGCGATCTGGGCCTGGTCCCCGCGCGAGTCATCGCCTTGACCGACAATGGCAACGAGCTGGTGTTGCTGCTGCAGAACGGCTCGTGGGTCTGGTTCTCCTACCCGGCTGAACCGACCTCCTCCTTCCGCTTTTCGTATGGGCCTGCACTGCCCGCCGGGGCGAAAGTTGTCGCTTTGGCAGGGGACAGCAAATCCCTCTGGGCGCTGGGCAATCGACCGGAGTCGCCGAATCGCGATGGCGCTCAACCGCCGACGACCCAGCCGGTGGGATTGCGGGTATTTCGCCTGTCGGGAGGCGATTGGGACGAGCGACCGGCGTCTTGGCCCGAGGCATCCTGCCCGCGGCAGTTGTTGTCGATGCAAGTGATTGCCGATGAGCCGCATGTCGCCGTCTGGACCCCCGGAACCAGCAGCATCCGGATCTACAAACTCGGCAAAGATGCCCAGGAGTGGAGCAAGGTCGGTGAGATGCTGCTGGAGCAGACGCCCAGGCGGATGAAGCTCCTTACGATCGAGCGGTCGCCGGCCGTCTGGTGCCAGGGCGAGAATACCCTCGGACAAATCTGGATGCACGGGCGTTGGGTGCCGCTGGCGTCCACCGAGGCGCAGCCCGAGCCGAACAAGCTCGATGTGACCGTGGCGGGGGATCAGATTCGCGTGCTGTACCGCCGTCAGAAGGGTCTCGTGGAGCAGCGTTACACGACCAGTGGAGCGCGAGACGGCGAGCCGACGCCCGTCGTGTATACATCGCAGCGAAGCGTGACGATGTCAAACTGGCTGGGAACCGCGGTGATGGCCCTGGTAGCCATGCTGATCGCGGGATCGCTGCTGCGCAAGCGCGGTTCCGTCAGCGAAGAGGATCAACAGAGCCGCGATGAATGATGGGGGAGTCACCCGGAGGCTTCGCATTCGCTCCGCAGGCGATCAAGCCAGTTGGCCAGGTCCTTTGGCATCGGCAGGGTAAAGTGCAGGGTCTGGGCGGTGAAGGGGTGGATCAGGCTGATCTCGGTTGAATGCAATGCCTGTCGCGGGGCGCCGCTGCTGTCAGGCGTGGCCGGTGCACCAGGGGCTCGACGCGTGTAGAGCTTCTCCCCGCAAAGCATGTGGCCCGTCTCCGTCATATGGATACGGATCTGGTGCGTGCGCCCGGTTTCCAGGCGGCATTCCACCACCGTATAGGCATTGCCGATCGATTCGATGGGACGCACATGCGTGATGGCGTGCTTCGCATCGGACGCATCGGGGCCCAGGGGGGCGCTGCCGCGCAAGCCGTCCCCGCGATCGCGAATCAGCCACGATTCAACCGTGTGCTCGTGCTCGACATGCCCATGCACCACCGCGATGTAGTTGCGGCGAACCTGGTGCTTGGAGAGCATGCGAATCAGGGCCTCCTGCGCACGAACGGACAACGCAAAGATCATCAGGCCCGAGGTGTCTCGGTCCAGGCGATGCACCGCGAAGAGCTTGGGCCCGCGTCCGGCAGGCTTGGGCTTGCGACCGCGTCGGCGTGCAACGGGCGTGGCCGGAGCACTCAGCAGATTCTGCAGCAGTTCATCGAGGGATGGCTGGAGTTCCTTTCGCTCTTCCGAAAAGCCGGATTCCTCATCGCGGCGCAGCGTGATGACGCCCGCAGGCTTGTCGATGATCAGCAAATCCGTGTCGATGTGCAGAATGCGAACGCTGGTTTCCCGAGGCACCGGCGGCCGGGGATTCTCCAGGACCCTCACCACATCCCCCGCATTCAGCCGCCGCGCATCGTTCAGGCACAGGGTGTCGTTGATCTCGACCCGGCGCGTGGTGATCAGGCGTTTGGCCTGTCCCCAGCTCAGCTCGCCCACCAGTTGACGCAAAGCCGCCGCTAACGTCTGGCCGGCCAGTTCGGAAGAAACGGTAAACGTGCGATCCGTGGGCATAAGACGTGATATGGGAACATAACTGCAGAGGGTTGGCAATGGGGTGCTCTTCACCGGCGATCGGGTT
>JBLNDH010000178.1:0-4235 GCA_050261455.1 Bacillota bacterium | reverse complement strand
CCCCCCCCCCCCCCGCCCCCCCCCGCCCCCCCCCCCGCGCCCCCCCCCCTCCGCGGGGGACTGGGCGGACTCCTGGGTTTGCTCGAGGTTGGCGGCGAAGTCGTCGGGATGGCGAATCACTTCCGTGGTGTCGTTTTTTCTCATCATGAGTAGATCGAGGTTAGTTAGGTTTGTTTGTGCTCTGATGAATGATAGGCAAAGCGAGGATGAAAAAGCTGGGGAAAAGCAAATTGAAGGCCAAGGGACCCCAAGGATGGAACCCTGAGCCGGGAGGGTACCGCGGGAGTTATGGGGCGGGGGCTGCTTCTCAAGGAATACGGGCGCGGTATGATCGAGGCGGTGGGCGTTAGGGTGTAGTCCGGCGCTGGGGTTTGGGGTGGCTATGAACGGGAAAGGCAGCATGGACGGGGCATTTCTGCGTATAACTTCGCCCGATGGGAAGAATCAGGTCCCCATGGGGAACGAGCCGATCACGATCGGCCGGCACCCCGAGAACGTATTGGTATTGCGGGATTCACAGGCCAGTCGATTTCATTGCATCATTGAGCAGTCGGCGCGAGGGTGGGTCCTGCGCGACTTGGATTCGCGGAATGGGACGAAGGTAAACGGGCAGCGGGTTCGGACGGCGATTCTGGCTGGGGGCGATGCAATCACCATCGGGGCTACGCAGATCCAGGTGGTGCTGCCGCTGGAGGCGAAGGGGAAGAAGACCCCGGCGCCAATCAAGACCGAAGATCGGCGCGAAAGCCGGAGCCCGGAAGGCAGGGATCCGGCAAGAGGAACCAGAAGGCCGGAAAAGCTGAAGGAGCCAACGGGTGGGGATCCGGAGGAGTTGGAGGAGTTGCCGGAAGAAGTGGGCGCAGGCGCCGATCCGGCGGGGGAATATGACCAATTGGAGATTTTGGAGGAATTGGCGGGGCCGGAGCAGCCGCGGACGTCGCGGGCGGCGTCGAATGGAACAGACGATCTGGTTGGGGAATTTCTTTCGGAGGCCCCTGCGGCGGGGCCGACGTCCACGATCGACTTCAGTTCCGGGGCCACGGGCAAGGACGATGAGCGGTTTCTGCCGGTTCTGGCGGAGTCGCTGCCGGACAAGACGTTCGAATATGGCGACATTTCCCTGGTGAACTGCCGGGGGCAGGTGGTGCACGAGGCAGAGGATTCGGTCAATTCGAAGGAACGGAAGGTGGCCGGTTCGGGGGATGCGGTGCGGGTGCTGCGGTACATCATCCTGATCTGCTCGCGGGTGCGGGCAACGGATATCCATGTGGAGCCGAAGAACGATGACTATCAGTTGCGGCTGCGCATCGACGGGAACATGGTCGATATCATCCGGATGGCCAAACCCATGGGGACGCGGCTGTGCGCGCTGGTGAAGATCCTGTGCGACATCGACGTGCAGTTCCGGAACACGATTCAGGAAGGGCATTTCACGGCATATCTGGGCGACCGGCGGGTGGATTTCCGCGTGAGCTTTGCCCCGGCGATGTTCGGGCAGAAGCTGGTAGTCCGCATTCTGGATGCGTCGGCGGCGCCGGTGCACATGTCGGATCTGCGGCTGCCGGTGTGGATGCTGGATGAGGTGCAGAGGGGGGTGGATCTGGACCAGGGGATGATCCTGGTGTGCGGGCCGACGGGGTCGGGAAAGACGACGACGCTGTATTCGCTGCTGCGCGATTGCGGGGTGGATCGGCGGAACGTGGTGACGATCGAAGACCCGGTGGAAATCGAGATCGAGGGGGTAACGCAGGTGCCGGTCGATGAAGAGAAAGGCAACTCGTTTCCGGCGCTGTTGCGGTCGATGCTGCGGCAAGACCCGGACGTGATGATGATCGGCGAGATTCGCGACGGGGAGACGGCGAAGATCGCGATGCAGGCGGCAATGACGGGGCACCTGGTGTTCTCGACGGTTCATACGAAGGACAGCATTGGAACGGTGTTTCGGCTGCTGGATCTGGGGGTGGAGCCGTATCTGGTGGCGTCGAGCCTGCACATCGTGGTCTCACAGCGGTTGGCGCGGGAGTTGTGCCCGTATTGCAAGCGGGCGGTAAGGCCGACGAGCGAGCAGATTCGAAAGATGGGGCGGGTGGGTCAGGGATTGCGGGAGATCTTCATGCCGACGGGGTGCCCCAAGTGCCTGAACACGGGGTACGCGGGGCGGCGAGCTTTCTTTGAGATGTTGATCAGTAACGACGAGTTGCGGGAGGTGGTGCTGCAGAATCCGTCGCCGAAGCAGATTGAGGCGGCGTTGAAGAACACGCAGTTTACCCGGCTGCACGAAAGCGGATATCAGCTGGTGGTGCAAGGGGTAACGGCATTTGACGAAATTGAGCACGCGGTGGGAAGATAACGGAGAGGAAGAACCCGGCTTTGCGGGCCGTCGCCAAACCAAGCAGAGGTGAGTGGCTTGTAGAAGGCAGGTTCAACGAAGCGGTTGCGGGGGGCTATCTATATACTGGTTAGAGCTTTTTACAGGGAGCATTTATGACTGGATTGAAATGGACGGTTACAGGTTTGGCCGTGGCGTTGGTTTCGACGCTGTTTGTGAGCAGCGCGATGGCGCAGCAGACGGCAATGAAGAAGGTGCTGTTCCTGACCAAGTCGGAAGGGTTTCAGCATGACATGATTCAGCGGCCGAAGGACGCGCCGGAGAAGCTGGGCGTGGCCGAGAAGATCTTCGTCGATTTCGCGGCGAAGCAGGGGTATGAGGTGACGTGCACGAAGGATGCGAGCCTGTTCACGCCGGAGAACATCGCCAAGTATGACGTGTTTGCGTTCTACACGACGGGCGATCTGACGAAGTTCAGCAAGAACGACGGCGGCAAGGGAATGAGCCCGGAGCAGAAGCAGGCGATGCTGGACGCGATCAAGGCGGGCAAGGGCGTGATCGGGTTCCACTCGGCAACCGATATGTTCCATAGGGGCAACGGTCAGGTCGATGAGTTTATTAAGATGATGGGCGGGGAGTTCCTGACGCACAACTCGCAGCAGAAGGCGACGATGAAGGTGGCCTTCAAGTTCCCGGGGCTAGAGGACCTGAAGGATTTCGAGATGTTCGATGAGTGGTATGCCAACAAGAACATCAACCCGAGCATGACGGTGATCCTGGTTCAGGACACGACGACGATGAAGAACAGCAAGGGCGTGCGGGAGCCGGCTTACCAGCGGCCGCCGTATCCGGCGACGTGGGCGCTGATGTATGGTCAGGGCCGCGTGTTCTACACCTCGATGGGGCACGTCAAGTCGACCTGGGAGCATCCGACGTTCCAGAAGATCGTGATCGCCGGGCTGGATTGGGTGTCGGGGAAGACGAATGTGGAATTGAAGCAGAATCTGCTGGAAGTGACGCCTGGGTATAACCAGACGACGCTGAATGGCAAGTAATGAGGCTTTCCCACGGCAGCGCCGTGGGCTTTAGCGATCTAAGACAGGGAGAAGCGGCGAGCGGCCGCTTCTCCCTGTCTTTTTTGCTTCTGGGATCGCGTTGACAAAGGGTCGGAAAGGGTTATTCATTTCGGTAGGCGTGGCTCGACAGCAGAATAAACCACCAAGGGCCACGAAGAACGCGAAGAGATCCTACGGGAAGCGGGATTGGCAAAGAACCCTCACCCCAACCCTCGCCCGGAGTACCGGGCGAGGGAGTGGTCGGAAGGCGAAGCAGCAGTCGGAGACATCATGGATAAAGTTCGCATGGGCGTTATTGGATTGGGAAACATGGGGGCGTTTCATGCCGGGTATATGAACACAATCCAGGGGTCAACGCTCGGGGCGGTGTGCGATGTGGACCGAGGGCGGGCGGATCGGGTGTGCAAAGGCAATGAGGTGGCGAAGTTTCAGACGTATCAGGAATTGATCAACTCGGGGGCGGTGGATGCCATCTTGATCGCCACGCCACATTTTCAGCACTGCGAGATTGCACGGGCGGCGTTTGCCAAGGGGCTGCATGTGCTGATGGAAAAGCCGATGGCGGTGACCGTCAAGGACGCACGGGAGGCGCTGGCGGCGCATGCGAAGGTGCCGCAGCTGAAGTTTGGAATGATGTTCCAGATGCGGACGTTTCCGATTTTTCGGAAGGTGCGAGAGCTGATCCTGGAGGGGGAATTGGGGGAGATCGGCCGGATCACGTGGCTGATTACGGATTGGTTCCGGACGTGGACGTATTACGGGTCGGGCGGGTGGCGGGCGACGTGGGCGGGGGAAGGGGGAGGCGTATTGCTGAACCAGTGCCCGCACAA
>JBLNDH010000177.1:0-7876 GCA_050261455.1 Bacillota bacterium | reverse complement strand
ACCCCCATCGGTGATCCGCCTCTCTTCCTCGGCTATCTCAGTGGCGTCCCCTTCTGGTGGGTCCTCAAACAGTGCCAATGGCTTTGGCTCGTAACCATCGGCGTTATCCTGGGCATCTTCTTCATCCTCGACACCATCGATAATGGCCGCAATGGTGGCCGCCATAGCCCCGAAGACCCCGGCCCCGCCGTCACCATCCAAGGCATCCACAACCTCCTCTTCATCGCCGTCATCGTCTGGTCCGTATTCCAACCCGGCTTCTTCGACCTGATCCATCTCATGCATGACAAGGGCACCAAGCCCGAACTCCTCTTCCGCCTGTTCGTCTGCCGCGAGGCCCTGATGCTCGCCGCCGGCATCGGCTCTGCCCTCTTCACCGCCGCCCCCATCTATCGCCAGAACGAATTCAACTACGGCCCTATTAAGGAAGTGGCCATCCTCTTCATCGGCATCTTCTCCACCATGGTCCCCGCCCTCCAGTGGCTCAACGTCAACGCCCGCGAGCTTCCCATCAAAACGCCCGGCAACTTCTACTTCGCTTCCGGCGCCTTGTCCTCCGTCCTCGATAACGCCCCAACCTATCTCACCTTCCTCGAAGCCCAGCTCGGCAAACTCGATCAAACCAAGGTGGAACAGGCCGTGGCAGAGCTGAAACGACTCGGCGGCAACGGCGCCATCCCCGACATCGACAAAAGCCTCGATGAAACCGTGCAGCGTGCCGTCCTCGCCGCCGTGCAATACCATCCCAACGAAGTCCGCAACCGCGAACTCACCCGCCAGCAGATCGAGGTCAGTTTCCTCCTCGGCGACCCTCGCCTTAGCCTCTACCTCATCGCCGTCTCCGCCGGCTCCGTCCTGTTCGGTGCCTGCACCTACATCGGCAACGGCCCCAATTTCATGGTCAAATCCATCGCCGACGCCTGGGGCGTCAAAACCCCCAGCTTCATCGGCTACATCCTCTGCTACACCCTCCCCGTCCTTCTCCCCACCTACGTCCTCGTCTGGTTCCTCTTCCTCTACCACTAATCCGCCTTTAACCTCGACATTACCGATCCACGCCGGCGGCGGCGCGCAGCGCCGCCCCGGCTCTCCGCAAACTGACAATTGAGAATTGTCAATCACAGCAGTTCCCGATTCAGTGTAGCGGGCGCTGGCTACAACATAGTCCGGCCATCTTGCCCCTGCGCGACCGTGGCATTGGCTCACCCGCCCATGCAGCTCCCGTAGTGCACTTCCCCTTTGCCAGACCCTTCCCCATTACCGCGACCTATCTGTGTCCCTCTGTGTTCTCTGTGGCAAGTCTCTTCTTCGCGTTCCCTTCGTGCCTTCGAGCCTTCGCGAGCTCTGCTGCCAAACGTCGACCATCGCAAAGGACGACACTGCTTTCCTGACTCTCAATAAAGCCCACGGCGCCGCCGTGGGGAATTCAAGCTTCTCAAGAAACCTCCCATCGTCCCGGGAACTGGTTCCCTGGGTCCTCTTCCCGACCCATCTGTCCCCCTCGCCCACGCTGCCTCCCTGTCTCCAAGCCCCGGGATGAATCCCTGGGTCCCCCTTCAATTGCCAATTGAGAATTGTCAATTGGCAATTATCAATTAAGTGTGGTGATCCTCCCTTCCGTCTGACCCGGTTAAACGCTTGCGATTTCGCTCACCCCAACCCCGCCCCTCCGCCGCCTCATTGGTCCTTGGGATTTGGTCCTTGCGATTTCATTCACCTGTCCTTCAACCTCCCTCACCCCACCTCCACCTTCCCCACCTTCCTGATCCCCGCCGCCAGGTACCTCCGCACCACCTCCGGATACTTTGCCGCCAGCTCCTTCAGATCCGCCGCCACATACTCCATGGGCCGCCCATCCCCGCGCCGGTACACGCTCAGCCGCACCGACTCCGGCCCCTGCACAAAATGCGCGCTATACGTCCCTCCCCCTCGCACCGCCGGCGGCCGGTCCGCCGTCGCAATCACCTGCAACGACCCCGGATTCCGCGTCTGCCCATACACCATCACCGACCAGAACTCTCCCTCCGCCGTCGGCTGCAAGTCCCGCCTGGCCACCAGCCACCACGCCTCCCCATCCCGCCCCGGCGGCGCATGTGCCATCCACTCCGCATCCAACTCCGCCGTCTCGATCCGCCTCGGCTCCCGCGCATCCACATGCCCCGCCCATTCCGCCCACAGCCGCCCATCCTCGTACGCAATACTCGCGATCTGCTCGCGCCGATACCGCCCCGCAGATTTAAGATAATCAAACGCCGCCCGCCGAATCCGCGTCGAGGGAACTACCCGCTGCATCGCCTGGGGCGCATCCTCTCTCCGAAACATCGATCCATCCACACCTACCGGCCGATCAGGCACAAACCCCACGCCGATCAACAACGCCGTGGCAAAGTGTCTGGTCATGACTGTTCCTTTCCGCAAGAATCCCCCCCACGCCGTTTAGCGGCGGCCCGCAGGGCCGGGCTTCTCCTTCGCCTGTATCGCAGCCCCTTCGCCGAGACCGCTTCACTCCGCTCGACAAGCTCCCCCTGTGACGCGCCAGATTCTGAACAGTTCCCGGATACCCGACCATTACAAAATGACGTTCTCTGTATACACAGACAAACGAACATTCCTAAGGATTGTTGCCCCTACCGCCTTGATTATTCCCTTCCCCTTGCGAATCATCCCCAACCTCCGATCCCCATTGCACTACAGCAATTTCCGATTCTGCCTACTCCTCCGCCCTTTCTCCCTCTCTTCCCCCTCATCTCCCTCTTCTCCCTCGCCCGGTACTCCGGGAGAGGGTTGGGGTGAGGGTTCGGAGCAACAGATGCCCCCCAACCGAACCCGCCGCGAGACTGTTTCCGCTCCTAAAGCCCACGGCGCCGCCGTGAAGAACTCAAGGTTCTCCCAACCCCTCCTAACGCCCCGGGAACTGGTTCCCTGGGTTCTCTTCCCCCCAACGGCCTCCCCTCGCCCACCCTGCCCCCATGTCTACAAGCCCAAGGATTTATCCCTGGGTCCCCCAATTGCCACTTGAGAATTGTCAATTCTCAATTGGCAATCAAGCGTTGTAATCCTCTTTCGCCACCTCGCCTCCCAACACGCTTGCGGTTTCGCGGATCCAATTGCGTTCCTCCGCCAATCCCCAATCAGGGAAATCCATGCCCCCATCCCTTCGTTTCCTCTCCGCGTGCGAAGATTCTTGGTGCCACCGCACCATCCCTTTTCCCTCCCTCCGTGCCTCCGTGCCTTCTTCTCCTTCCCCCCACCCATCCCGCAACACGAACCCACTCCACCAATCAAATTATTGTTGCCGCCCATCCTCCCATCCTGTAAGCTGCTGCTCGCCTGTCAGGCTTTATGTAATACGACCCTTTGCAAGTACCCCAGGCCCCCATGCACCTCTTCTGTCAGACAACCTCCCCCACCGCCCACGGCTCCGCCCTCTCATCCACCCTGCTAAAACCCACGGCGCTGCCGTGGGTTCCCCCGCGTCACCGTCCCCAATTCAACAACCCCTCTAACGTCATAGGTAACCCATGAGCGACTACACCGTCATCATCCACGGCTGGAGCGACTGCTCCGACTCCTTCGTTGACCTCAAAAAACGGCTGCACCGCGCCGGTATCGGCGACCTCAAAACCATCTTGTACGCCGATTATGAGTCCCGCGAGGACAACATCACCTTCAACGACGTGGTGCAAGGCCTCAACGACCAGTTCATTGAGAACGGCATCATTAACCCCGACGGCACCAAGCTCAAGGACATCAACGTCATCGTCCATTCCACGGGCGGCCTGATCATCCGGCAGTGGATCTACGACTACTACTGCAAAGACGGCGATCGCCTGGCACAATGCCCCATCAAACGTCTCGTCATGCTCGCCCCGGCCAACTTCGGCTCCCCCCTCGCCCACCGCGGCAAGTCCTTCCTCGGCTCTCTCTTCAAAGGCCGCTGGAAACTCGGCGATTTCCTGGAGGTCGGCAGGCAACTCCTCGAAGGTCTCGAACTGGCCAGCCCTTACCAGTGGAACCTCGCCCACCAGGACCTGCTGCTCCCCAAACCCTATTACAATGCCCAGCAGATCCAGACAACCATCCTCGTCGGCAACAAGGACTACTCCGACTTCCGCGGGTGGATTAACAAGCCCGGCACAGACGGCACCGTCGTCATCGCCGGAACCTCCCTCGACTCGGCCAAAGTCGTCTTGGATTTCTCCAACCCTCCAAGACAGCCGCGCCAGTACGTGCCCTTCAATTGGACGATCAAAAACCCGGCCGACGATTTCGCATTCGGTGTCCTGCCCGATCTGGATCATGGCAGCATCATCGAGCAGGCCGCTGCGAACTCTCCCGTCGCCGACTACCTCATCGAAGCCCTCACCACCGCCGACGCAGCCCAGTTTCACGAACTCCAGGGAAAACTGGAACACCTGACCGAGACAACCTGTCAAGGCAACAAAGACATCTATCAACAGTTCATCGTGCACGCGGTCGATCAGTTCAACGAGCCCATCCGCGATTTCACCATGGAGTTCTTTGTCCTCAAAGCCTCCAAACACACGGACGGCCTTCTGAACGACCGACGAATCTCCTCCGCCGAAGAAACCCTCAGCCAACAGGCCAACGATGCCATGCTCGCCGAGGTGCACACCCACACCGTCGATCCGAGCTTCCGCCGGCTCCTGGTGAACCTCGGGCAAATGCGCAATCTCCTCAAGCAAGCGGAGCAGCAACTAGGCGAGCCCGTGTTGCTGGGCATGCGCGTCTACGTGCCCGCCATCGATAAAGGCATCGCCTACGATCTCAAGAGCCTGGAGAACGTCGTTCTCTACGACCCCAGCCACCCAACCCAGGATGGCCTGAACTTCTTCTATCCAAACACCACCACCCTGGTCGAATTGCGAGTCAATCGGATCTGCAAGTACGTCTCCGTCAGCCCCAATCCACATTACTAAAATCCTAATTTTTAGCGAACATATTTTCCCGCCGAGCGTAGTACCTTCAGCGGCTCGTCCGCCCGCCTCCATTCGTTCGGCGGCGGCTCTTTGAAAACCGAATACCCCCTCTCGACAAAACGAACCCATTTCCCTCTGGTAACTACCAACTACGAACTGGCAACTCCTCTTTTACAAAACGAACCCATTTTCCCACTATCCACCATCTTCTCGCCCATTCGCCGTCTCGAAAGTGTGGTCCCCGGTGTGCCCCCGGTGTGCCCAAGGGGGTCCCCGGGAGGTCCCCAGTGTATCCCCTGTGGTCTGGCCGCGGTCCCGGGGTGGTCCCCAAGGGCATCAAGATGCGGTAAAATATACTTCACTATGGGCCAACTGAATCCCCTCGGCATTCATCGTTCCTTCCCAATCCTCGTTCAGACCCTGGGACTGATCATGCTCCTGGGCACGGTGCCCATCTGGGCAGCCCCCGTGGGAATATTCGACGATCATGGAGATATCGGACAAACCGCCAAGGCCGGCGCCGTCCAGTACGACGCCGAGCATCAGACCTACCTCGTCGCTGGCGGCGGCGAAAACATGTGGGCCAAACAAGATGCATTCCATTTCGTCTGGAAACGTCTGTCCGGCGACGTCACCCTCACCGCTGACATTCGCTGGCCCCAGGCCGGGGGAAATGCTCACCGCAAAGCCTGCCTGATCATCCGCCAAAGCCTCGACGCCGACTCGGCCTATGCCGATGCCGCCGTCCATGGCGATGGCCTAACCTCATTGCAGTACCGCCCCGCCCCCGGCGAAGTAACCTCCGAGATCCAGTCCAATGTCACCCAACCCACCCGGGTACGAATCGAAAAGCAGGGGGATGTGGTCTTCATGTCCATCGCCAAGCCAGGCCAGTCGCTTCAGCACGCCGGAGGAACGTTTAAGCTGAAGTTGAAGGAACCCTTCTATGTAGGACTCGGGGTGTGTGCTCACGACAATGCCGCCATTGAGCAGGCACTGTTCTCCAATGTGCAGTTGAGCAATGAGAAACATCCGGTCGCGGAAAAGCTGGCCGTGGAAAGCACCCTGGAGATTGTGGATATCGCCTCCAAGGATCGAAGGGTGGTGTACCAGACCTCGGGGCGGATTGAAGCACCCAATTGGTCGCCGGATGGAAAGTTCCTCTACTTCAACGCCAAGGGACGAATGTTCAAGCTGCCCCGCACCGGCGGCGAGCCGCAGATGATCAACACCGCCTTTGCCGACCGGTGCAACAATGACCATGGAATCTCACCGGACGGAACTCAACTGGCCATCAGTCATCATGGTGCCGGCGGCAAGTCGTTGATCTACGTGCTGCCGATCGGCGGTGGAGAGCCCCGGCAGGTCACGCCCTTGGGCCCATCCTATTGGCATGGCTGGTCGCCAGACGGCAAAACGCTGGTCTACTGTGCCGAGCGGGGTGGCGAATTCGACGTCTATGCAATCCCAGCCGCCGGGGGTCAAGAGAAACGGCTGACGACCGCGCCGGGACTGGACGATGGGCCGGAATACACGCCCGATGGGAAATGGATCTACTTCAACTCGGTCCGGACAGGGTTGATGCAGATCTGGCGGATGAAACCCGATGGGAGCAGCCAGGAGCAGGTAACCTCCGATGATTACAACAATTGGTTTGCCCATCCATCGCCCAACGGAAAATGGATTGTGATGCTCTCGTATGAAAAGGAAGTAAAAGAGCACCCCGCCGACAAGGATGTCATGCTGCGGCTGATGCCAATCAACGGTGGGCCAATCCAGGTGTTAGCCAAGGTCTTTGGCGGACAGGGAACGATCAATGTGCCCTCCTGGTCGCCCGACAGCCGGTATGTGGCGTTCGTGAGCTACCAACTCGTGAACCCATAGCCATACAACCGCATCAGCATCAGACTCCCCCCAGCAGCCGCCGAAGCTTCACCCGGGCATCGGCCAGACGCCGGCTGAACACCGGTTCCCGACAGCCGGCTTTCGCTGCGCCCTGGGCGGGCTTCAGACCGTCGAAGTAGACGAGCCGGATGGCTTGTTGCTGCTTCGGCGGCAGTTGCGCCACCGCCTCTTGAATCATCTGCCTAAGCTCCCGGCCGGCCACCGCTTGCGCCACCGTGTCTTCAACAGGCACTTCCGCATCAACGGACATTGACGCGTCCCTGTGCCGGCGCCACTCCCGAGCTACATTCCGCGCGATGGCCAGCAACCAGGTCTTCACCGACGCCCGGGGCACGTAAAACGCCCGGCGAGCCCAGGCCCGCAGGAACACCTCCTGAGTCAGATCATTCCAAGCTGCCGGCGACACCCCCACCCGTCCCAGAAAGCTCCGGACCTGAGGCAAGAGCGTCTGATACAGCCCGGTGAAATCACCTATTGCACAAGGGTTATGGGCCGAGGATGGAGATACAACAGTTTGCTCACGATGTGAATCCCCCTTCCCCATCTCTAGCCATCCCCCTACTGATCCTTCCCGGAGAATCGTCGCACACCTCCACAGCCAAATCAAGACAAATCCATCGATGTGCCGGGATTCCCATCCTGGCCAATGGCAAATCAGGTACAATCTCCCCCCGTGTTCTGGATGCTTGGAGAGTGTAAGCCATGGCTCAAGGTGACGATTCGGCACAGGTTGAACAGCAACTGGGATCGCTGCAGTTGGCGTTGCTGCCTTCGGGGCAGTGGTCGCTGGCGGGCGGACTGTTTCTGCATGATCGTCCCGGCGAGCTGGCCGAGGTCTCCGCGACCATCGCGGGCAACGGGGGCAACATCGAATTGTTCGCTTACAATCGATCCGAGGATGCCAATCTCGTCACGATGGCGGCAGCGATGAGCACGGCTGAGTCGGCAGGTCGATTGGCCGACGCCCTGCGTGCCCAGGGTCATCTTCAGCCGCCATCCCAGGGCAAGGAAAAGGCGGAGATTACCGATCT
>JBLNDH010000176.1:0-2683 GCA_050261455.1 Bacillota bacterium | reverse complement strand
GGCAATACGCTGATGGGTATTGATATCGATGGCCCGCGGCGAGATGAGGATGTGGCGCGTTTCACTGGAGACGGTGTGGCCGGGCCCGTCCTGGGCGACGAGTTTGAAGGTCACGACATCGCCGACAACCAGCCCCAATGTCGCCAGGTCGAGTTGGGAAACCCCTTCGACGCGACGTGAATCGCCGCGACGGGGCAAGGGAATGCTGCGTGCCGGTGAGGCGTTGACCTGAACGGCCAGCGAGAGATTGGTGACGCCGTAATCGTCCATGGCCTGGTAATTGACGGCGGTGATCGCTCGGGGATGCAGTCGCAGATCCGTGACGGGCTGAAGCAGGCGAACAAGGGGGTTCCGATCGGGCTGAGCACGCAGCGTGAGAGCATTGGGGACCTTGGCGATGAGGCCACCGGTGCTGGTCATTTCCAGTTCCAAGCTTCGGTCCTGTTCCAGGGTGAACTGGCATTGCCACAAAGCGGGATCGGAGGTGGCGACCATCGCCAGGTGCTGGCCAGGCAGTGTCAGACTGGCCGAGCGGAGGGGCTGGGTGGAGAGGAGCGACAGGGTCAGCTTGGTGCCGACCAAGGCTTCGATGATGCCATCGGGCGAGACGACATCGAGGGTGGCACGCTGGGCGTAGGCGGCGTACTCATAGCGGAGGCGGAGTTGGGCAATGGCCGGGACATGGAGAATGCTGACTTTGTTGACGTCGGTCTGGGCATCCCCCGCACGCACATAGTAGTAGAGATCGCGATCGAGGGATGGAAGGCTGAAGACATACTGGGCATCGGCGGCGCGGAGCATGGGAATTCGGGACCAGGAGGACGCATCGGGGCTGGTGAAGATGTCAACGCTGGCCGCTCCAAGGCGTTCGACGCGGGCGCGAATAGTCAGGGGCGCGCCGCGGACCAAGGTGACATCGCCAGTTTCGATGGCGATGCGTGTGGTGGTGACGGGTAGAATGGAGGCGTAAGGGAAGATGAGCCGGCGGATGAGTGTCGGCATATCCAGTGGTAGCAGGAGGCAGAGCAGAGCCATGGAGGGGATGAGCAGGCCGGCCAGACACCAGGGGCGAAGAAGGGACGACCAGCCGGCCCAGGGGCGAGGCGGATTCTGCTGTGCGTGCTGCGCCACCTCGAGCAGCAATTGATCGAGGATCTGCACCGAGCCGCGGTATTCGGATCGTTCGGTCCATTGCGATACGACGGTGCGCAGGCGATCGGCGAATGCGGGGTGGGCATCTTCCACCGCCGCCGCGGCCTCGAGCCAATGAATGCGTCGGAAGAGCAGATATGTCACCGGGCGAATAAGGATTGCAGCCAGGCCGAGGGCGCCGGCGATGAGCATGAGCAGACGGGCATACTTGGGGAATTGCAGTACCCAGTCCAGCAGGCATGCCAGGAGGATCCAGGCCGAGGCGAAGGAGAGTGCGGCACCCACGGCCCTGAAGGCGGCGCGCCGCCGGCGCCGGAGGACAAACCGGCGAAGATAGGCCTGAATGGATGCGGGCAGCGGAGCAGTCATAGGCGTTTCGCGAGGCGCGAGCCTTTCTCCTTTATACCAACCCGAGGCGTTTGCGCAGCGCCCACTCGGCGGCCAGGCAACTGAGGACAAAAAGGAACAGGTAATAGCTATTCCACAGAGGCAGTTCACTGCTTCGGGGCTGGCGCAGGCGGGCTTCATCCAGGAGTCCGGGGAGTGTGCCGATCTGTTCGATGCTCAAGCACTTGCCACCGGTCGCCTCTGCCAGACGTTGAAGGAACTTACGGTCGCCGGTGATGTCGTTCAACTCGGGCTCGAGATTGGGAGCGATTCGGATCGGAAGGGACAAGTCGGCACTGGCGTAATCGCCGGATGGCGTCGTGACATGAAGCTCGTAATCGCCGGGCGAAAGATGAGAGAGAGCGGCGGCGTACCGGCCGTCGGAAGCATTCCCGGCCGGCTCGAGCGATGCGGAACGCACCAGTTGACCCTGTTGCATAACCGATAGATCGATGGCGACCGGCAAGGGCAGGTCGCTCTGACGGGAGTTCAGGCGAGCCCGGACATGGATGGGCTGGCCGGGCGGGGCAACCACCTTGTCCACGTCAAGAAGCATGGAACCGCTGGCCAAGGCGTAAGGTTCATCGGCGGCATAGCGGAGCAACTGGAGCCAGAAGCGATCGTGATCGCGTGAGCCGATCTTGTAGCGCCAGCGCCAGGTTTCGTTCATGGCCAGGAAGAAGACGCGACCGGTGCCGAGGCGGCTTTCGGTCAGCAGCGGTTCGCGCGACTCGCGTTCGCGCAGGAGGACTTGCGCGTTGGGTTTGAGCTCGGGAATGGCCAGGTAGCGATAGAAGCCTGGGAGCTGCTCCCAGCGTCTGCGGGAGAGATCGGGATCATCGTCGAGACGAAAGGCATCAAGGTTTTCCGCGCTGCGGACGGGGACGGCGTGATAGTGGGGCGATTCGCCGGGCCAGATGCGCCACGCCGGCGTAGCGAGCGCAGGATGCGGCAGCAGATCGGAGAGGAGGTGCCCGGTGTAGTCCTGCTGCAGGTGGGCGATGCCGGGGATGAAGATGACGCTGCCGCCGCGTTGGGTGACCAGTTCGCGGATGGCATCCCACTGCTCGATGCTGAGGGAGTCTCGGGAGACATCGTTGAGAAGGATCACGTCCTGCTGGAGGATGTCATGCCGGGTCATCGC
>JBLNDH010000175.1:0-8074 GCA_050261455.1 Bacillota bacterium | reverse complement strand
GATGATGATGACCAAAGCGCCGAGCATCGATACCCAGCTCAGGATTTGTGTGAGTTTCTTCATGGTTGTCCCTTTATTACATTTACCGCTGGCGGAGAGGTCTCGTTGCGGAGAGACGGGTGGGTGACGGAGGGAACCCACGGATTGCTATCTGTGGGCGTTGGTATGCTTCAGAGATCGCTCGCTGGGCAGGTGCTCTGAATCGTGGTCACCGGAGGTGACCAGGCCGGAAAAAGAAAGTGGCACGGGTTATCACACCCGTGCCACTCTTCGTAATTCGTTATCCGACGGACTTACTTGGCGGGAATGCCGAATACTTCGACTTCGGTGTAGTGGTTCTGGTCGTCGGAGGTGTTGCCCTTGCTGTAGAGCCGGACATAGCGGCCCTTGACGCCATCCTTCACCGGGATCAGCTTACCTTCGTAGTTTTCGAAGTACATCATGTCCTTGCCGATGCCCAGGCCGGAGGTGTTGTCACTGTCGTTGTTGAAGACGGTCTTCACATTGGTGATGAAATCTTCATCATCGGCCACCTGAACGACCACGTCCTTGTAGACACGGGGATCGCCATGGTGATGCCAAACGAGGAAGCCATAGATTTCGCAGGCCTTGCCGAGGTCGATCTGGACCCACTGGAGGCCGGGGCCAAGTTCAACCCAGCTGCCGTCGCTGGCTTCCTTGTCGCCATCGGTCACCTGCTCGAGGGTGCCGATGATGGGCTCTTTATCGCTGGCGGTCACCGGGCGTTTGGCGGCCAGGTTCACCGTGCCCTTGGGGGCCATCAACGGCTCGCGGGGGCCCTTACGCGGGGGCTCAACGACGAGTCCAGGGGGCGGATTCTTCGGCGTACCGATGAATGCCGGCTTCGGCAGCTTCAGCTTCACTTCTTCCTTGTCATCCGCAGCGCGGGCAAAGCTTGGCCCGATCGCCCAGGCCGTCAATACGGCCAACACGCAACCCAACTTTGTTGCTCTTTCGAATGTGGTCATTACCAACTCCTGTGTCTGTAGAGTCCTAACACCCTATAGCCCATCTGGGGCGGGCATTGTAGCAAGTCCTCACCCGTTGCAATACCGGCCCGCTTCCAGAATGTAACTTGCTTATTTTTCGGAACTTACTAATTCCACCATTCTCCTGGCCAGTCTTGCCCTCGCAACCCACTCCTGCCCACCCTCCCGCAGCAAATACGCTCCAGCTTCAGTTCCGTTGACCATATCGAGGGTGTTGGCCACCAAATAATCGGCGCCGCTGCTGATTCGGCTGGCTTGCCCAATCCGCAACAACTCTTCGCGGCTGATGCCAACTTCCAGCTTGAACTTGACCAGGATCCCGCGATAGCGCCACTCGGTCCGAAACAGATCGACCAGTTTCTCGGTCGGCTCGCCCAGGATCGCGATGGCCTTGTAGGTGCTCTTCACTTTGCCGGCTTGCACATCCTTCACAACCCAGCGTTGCAGTTGTGGATCCTGGGGGTCGGGCTCCCGACTCACGACCGTGAACACTCGCACCGGCCTGTAGTCAGACACAGCCGCAGTCATGAAGATAGCCTGGTAATCGTGCTGGTTCATCAAGGCTGCGAGGGCACCTTTCAACTCGGCATGGCAAGCGAATGGTGAGCCATGAATGGGATAGCGGGTGGTCTGGCCGCTCCTCACGACGGCCAGATGCGTCGAGTTGCTGGTCAGCAGATCGACCTCCCCCACGTCGGCCAAGGCGTTGGCGATCGAGAAGCCCGTATTGCCGGTGAAGATGTTGCCCCAGTCACGCACCTGATCGATCATTTCGCGAGTGTTGCCCGCGGTCACGAGAAAACGCATGCAGGGATTTTAACCGATCGAAGCGAGAGTGCGGAGGGGAGCGCTGCGGGAGACCAGGTGATGGGGACTTCAGGAGGTTTCTCGTTGACCGGCACCGCGATTGCCCCCAGAATGCACGAGTCATCTCGTGAAATGAGGTGCGCCGTGACCGGTTCCTACATTGTTCAAATCGATCTGGAACAGCTCCGCGCCCGGCGATCCCGCATCGAGCAGCGCGTTGTCACGCAGGCCGAGGTCGAGCTATGGTTGACTCAGTACGGCTTCTATCCCCGGATAGACGGTCTGTATCTGGCGGAGGGGCCGATCCTGAGCCAGCTCCAAGCAACCGAGATTCTTGATATGCGACCTGTCGAGACCATGACGCTGTAGGAATTCGTTTCAAATCCCGGGCTTTCCCAAGTGCTTTGGCTGGGCTCGGAGGGTTTGAAACTCGCCGCAAGATGCGGAATCGGCCAGGCAAGAGCAAGAGTGCTCACCGGGTAAAGCGAGCAATCTTGGGCTGCGTGATCCGCCTGTATTCATCAAATGGCATTCGCACCGCATCCTGATGGGTACCGGCCTGGAACGTGACCTCATCCTGATCAGAGAGGGAGTCGTCCATAACGGTCGGCATGCCAAACAGCTGTCCGATCGGCGGCTCGGCACCGAGTTCGCATTCCCCGAACAGTTGGGACATGGTCGGCTCGTCTGCCAATTTCGCCTCTTTCGCCTGCAGTTCCTGACGTAAGCGATCGAGATCTACATGGTAGTTGGCGGGCAGAGCACAGAGGACGAACTGGCCATCGGCCTCAACCACAACGGGCTTGACGACCTTTCGCCCGGAGGTGTGTTCTCGCTGGGCCAACTCCTGGGCAGTATAGGCCATGTCATGATGTAGCCATTGATATCGAGCACCGCTCTCATCGAGATAGGATCGTAGTTTCATGGCCAACCTCCGTTGAATACCCCAGAGAAGAAACCAATGGGTCATTCTAAAAGCTTCGCGAGGCGATGGCCGTACCCAAAATGATCGGAATCACGGCCGCTGGCGCGTTTCGCTAACTCTCGTGCATGCAGGGGCTCACCGCTTGCCGTGCAAATTTTGCATAGCCAAGAGATTAGGGCATCATGGGGAAGGGAATAATGCCGTTGGCGGCATCGGCACGGCTTTTGCGAGGTATGTTAATAAGGCGAGGCATACACCTTGGGAATTCCCCCGACCAGCCCGAGGTGCCTCGCCCTTTTTCGTTGCATTCCGCAAATCGACAATTAGAATGCCGCACGGTTGGTTCGTCGAACGAGTACGGTACGGCATGTCGTGAGAACGCAGCTCGACCCATCTCAATCGCCTTCCTGCCATCTGGGCCAGAACGGTATGGCCTCTTTCAGTGGAGACCCGGAAAGTAAAATGCGGGTCCGGACGCCCTTGTAAGGAGAACAGCATGGGCAAGAGACTGTATGTGGGGAATCTGAGCTATAGCACCAGCAGCTCGGATTTGGAGAAATTGTTCGCTGCGCACGGAACCGTGCAAAGCGCCGAAGTCGTGGCCGATCGGGAAACCGGCCGGTCGAAGGGCTTCGGGTTCGTCGAGATGGGCACCGATGAAGAAGCCCAGGCGGCGATTGCTGCCCTGAACGGGCAGGAAGACAACGGCCGCGTTCTGACCGTCAACGAAGCTCGTCCGCGCGAAGAGCGTAGCGGCGGCGGTGGCGGCGGGCGTGGCGGTCGCGGCGGGTTCGGTGGGCGTGGCGGCCGCGGCGGGTTCGGCGGTCGCGGACAATAGGAACTGTCAGAAACTCTGAAGAAGGCCACCTGCGGGTGGCCTTCTTTTTTGCGCGGTTACCGAGCTTACGCAGAATGGGCAGGCACTGAGTGCCAAGTGCTGAGTCGGGGCGAGACTCAGTAGCCAGTAGCCCGTAGTCAGTCGCAGCACCTAGCAGTCACTACTAGCTCATCTGCGGACTGGCGCGTCTAGCCTACGATTTCCACGCGATTGCCGTCCGGGTCATGGACCTCCATGACATGGCCTGCATCATCCCTCCATTCATTGTGGATGGGGATGCCAGCCTCCAGGAGACGTTGGCGGGTCTGTTCATAGTCTGGCACAACCAGATCCAGATACAGCCCGTGGCCGGTGGGGGCAAAATCGCTGCCTTCGGGGGCGATGTGAATGGCGATATTGGCTCCTCCGGCATCCAGATAGCAGCAGCCCAAGGCCTCCTGGCACAGGCCGAGCCCCAGGATGTCCCTGTAGAAGCAGACTGCAGCATCGAAATTGCGCGACGGGATAGCGATGTTTAACAGCCTCATGATATGAACCCCGGCATTACGCCATATATATCATCGGGCAAAAACTCCCGAGTCGTCAAGAGGGTGCACGACAAAAATGGGAGAAAAGATTCCGCGACCCGTGTTTCTTTCGGAGGGGACGAGGCTCGTGGCGGGATTGGGGTTACGCCCTACCGATGCGATATGGGAGCCAGTGTGTACGCGATCGAGTTGCCGTGGTAAGGTGCCAGGGAAGAGACCCATAAGCAAGGCGAACCTGAGGCAATGGGTCGCAGAGCAGGTGGCGATGATGAAACGTGCAATCGGCATCGACATCGGCGGGACCAAGATCTCGCTGGGCGTGGTCAACGAGGATGGGCAGGTTGAAGCGCGGGCCAAGTTGCCCACCAATCCCCGCCAGGGTTTTGGTTCGGCCGTGCAACGGATCAGCGCCGCCATTGGCGACCTGCTGCACGAGACCCATCATTCCGTGGACGAGCTGGCCGGGATCGGCATCGGCTGTCCGGGGCCTCTCAATCCATTCACCGGCGTGATCAGCAACGACTTCACCCTGCCGACCTGGGGCGGCTGCAATATTGTGGAGGCGATGCGGGACGTTTTCAGCGTGCCGGTGCATCTGGAGAACGATGCCGACGCAGCGCTGGTCGGCGAGGCCTTTGCCGGGGCGGGAGGGGGCGCATCAAACCTGGTGATGCTGACCTTCGGGACCGGCGTGGGCGGAGCGGCGTTGACGGATGGGAAGATCTTCCGTGGCGCCAATGGGGAGCACCCCGAGATTGGCCATGTGCCCATCGATCCAGCGGGACCTGCCTGTTACTGCGGTTTGAAGGGATGCTTGGAAAGCATCGCTTCAGGGACGAGCATTGGCGAATCGGGTAAAGCGGTGGGCTTTGCTGATGCGGAAGAGGTATTCGCCAAAGCTCGGGCCAATGACGATCAGGCCCAAGCGATCGTGGGCCGGGCCATCGCCGCTACAGCGACAGCCTTGTGGACGATCATCCACACTTTTCTGCCGGAACGGGTGATCCTGGGCGGCGGAGTCATGGAGGCGCATTACGATCTGTTTGCCGGCCCCTTGCAGGAGGTGCTGCGGAAGGCCACACTGGGTCCCAGTACGGGGATGCAACTGTGCCAGGCCCGGTTGCAGAACGACGCCGGGCTCGTCGGGGCGGGCTTCCTGGCGATACGAGAGGATCTGCAGAAGTGATACCCGAGATGCACAGCGGCAACTTTGAATTGACCATAGCCAAGGACTATGAGGCGATGAGCCAAGCCGCGGCGGCGGTTTTGGCTGACCAGTTCCGTTGCAAGCCCGACCTGTTGGTTTGCCTGGCGACGGGATCATCGCCGAAGCGTCTCTATGAGCTGATGGTGGCCAACGGTCGATCGGGCCAGATCCCCTGTAGCCGGCTGCGGGTCCTGAAGCTCGACGAATGGGGCGGGATGGCGATGGATGATCCGCGCACCTGCGAATGGTACGTGCAGGAACAGTTTTTGCGCCCGCTGGGCATTCCCTCGGATCGATACCAGGGTTTTCGGAGCAATGCGGAGGACCCGGCCGGGGAATGCCAACGGATCGCAGGGTGGCTCCAGCGAACGGGGCCGATCGACGTGTGCATCCTGGGCCTGGGGGTGAATGGCCACCTGGGTTTGAACGAGCCAGCGTCAGCTCTCGAGCCCTACGCACATGTTGCCCAACTGACCCCGGCCACTCTGGGGCATACCATGCTGCAGACCTCTTCCCAGCGGCCGACGTACGGCCTGACATTGGGCATGGCGGAGATCCTGCATTCGCGTCAGATTCTTCTGCTGGTTCATGGGACACACAAGGCCGAGCAATTGCGACGGCTGATGAGCCGGCAGATCTCGTGTGATTTTCCCGCCTCGATGCTCTGGATGCATCCGCGCGTCACCTGCGTTTGCGATCGCGACGCGGCATCGCTGCTGCGCTAGAGCAGCTTTCGCGGGAGCATAGCGGCGACGCGACCGTTCGAAAGGGCGAGCCCCCTGCCGCCGGGATCCTTCCATCGATCAGGGCTGACCCAGGGGCTCATTCGGACTCCGGCCGGCGACCACTTTTTCCAATTCAGCCAGAAAGGCATCGGCATAACGAGCAGCGCTGGCGGGATCGAAATGGCTGCCATCACAGGATTGCAGGCCATCCACATTGGGGACAACCACCGGAACCCCTAAGGCGGCGCCCAGATCAATAACCAACTTCGGCGGACGGGGCGGGATGGTCGTAAGCACGATCCTGGTGCCGCGCCGCTCCATATCCCTTTGGAACCGCCTGGCCGATCGCAGTATCTGCGGAGTCAGATCCGTGTCTTGCTCCGTGAACAGGCTTTTGAAGGGTACGGACTGGCCATAGGTGTTCACAATTTGCATGGTCCCATCCCGGTAGGAGCCGAAGGCGATCCACTCGGCCGCTCCGGGGCGATCCACCTCGTAGTAAGGCACAACGCAATGCACATAGCCACGCACCCGGAACGCAAGCTCCGTTTCGAGCTTGAACTTCCAGGCTTCCCACCGGTCTTCCGACATCACCTTCCTGGCAAAGGGGCTGATCTTGTTGATGAAGAAGGGATCGACGTTCACGATCAGCCACTTGGGTCGCAGGTTGTACTTTTGGATGATCGCCTCGGGGAAGCGGTTCTGCTCATGGTACGGGAACGCCATGACGTAGTAGCGCAGGCCCAACCGCTCGAAGAACGGCTGCAGCTTTTTCTGGCCCAGTGCAAACATCGTGCGTGAGTTGCCGAGGAACAGCACATCGGCCTTCTTGGCGGGCCGGATAGCGTCATGGAGGTTGTGGTACATCACATATTCGCCGATCGAGGCGCGGTAATACGCGAGGTACCATTCATCTCCCGAGGGCTTCTGGGCCAAGGCCGGGATCGGCGTGAGCTTGCTGCCCGAAAGGCGCATGCACACGGCGCCTGCTCCCAGCAGAAGAAGGAATGTCGCCAGGAAGGCCACGACGCACTTACCGTCACCGCCCAGGACGGATGACTTAGAACTGGAAGTAGATAAAACTACTACTCTGTCCATAGAACACCAACGTTGCGTAGAGCATCACGGCCGCCAGCACCGCCTTGCCCACCAGACCTATCGGCCGAATGGTGCCCCGCTCCACCAGAAACTGGTGGACGTGCATGGCCACAACCGGCAACACAAACATCGCTGCCGTCAAGAACGGCAGCCCCGATGCCCCCGACCGGCACGCGGCGATGTTCCGCAGGAACATCAGGGCGTTGTCCATCGAATCGCTACGGAAGAACACCCACGTCACCAACACCACGACTTGCACCACGACGTACCAGGCAATCTTCTTGCCCAGCGCACCGGGCGTCTTTTCCAGCTTGTGAAAACCCAGCAGACGTTCGATGGCCAATGCCAAGCCATGCAGAGCCCCCCAGGCGACGAACGTCATCGCCGCCCCGTGCCACAGGCCGCCGAGGAGCATGACCGTCATCAGGTTCACATAGGTTCGCCATTTGGAGACGCGGTTGCCCCCCAGGGGGATGTAGAGGTAGTCGCGCAGCCACTGCGAGAGGGTGATGTGCCACCGCTCCCAGAAATTCCGGAACGAGGTCGCGAGGTAGGGGCAGTTGAAGTTCACCGGGAAGCGAAATCCCATCAGGTAGGCCAAGCCCCGCGCGATGCTCGAATAGCCCTCAAAGTCGCAGAAGATCTGGACGGCGAAGAGCACGGCCAACACCAGGAGGCTCAGCGAGTTCGCCCCCGGTCGGTACCCGCTATTCCAGTAGCCATTCACCACGAGCGCGATGTTGTCCGCACAGACCATCTTCAGAAACAGGCCGCGGATGATCAGGAAGACGCCGGCGTTGAAGACCCGCAGCCGAGGACGCCTCGTCCGCGGCATCTGGTACAGGAACTGCTCGGCCCGGATGATGGGCCCAGCCACCAGGTGGGGGAAGAAGGTCACAAAGTAGTAGAAGTCGCGAAAGCGCGCCACCGGCTTGAT
>JBLNDH010000174.1:0-5676 GCA_050261455.1 Bacillota bacterium | reverse complement strand
TGCAGTACATCTCGGCAGAGAAATAAGTCTCGGCCAGCACCGGGTACCCGGAGTGCCCGAAGCCAAAGTCCGGAGCGCCGTAGGGCTTGCTCGGCCGCGTCTTGGCGATCGATTCGATCTTGGCTTTTTCGTCGGAGATATCCAGGCCGAACGCCCAGGTGTCGAACTCATCCCAGGTGACCTCGGTCTCGCTGATGGCGAAAGGCTTGAGATCGACCTTCTTGGTCTGATCGCCAACCTTGATCTCGACGCTCCCGGCGGGGAGCTTGATCATGGTGAACTTGACGACCGTTCCCTTGATTTCTTCCGTGTACTTCTCAGTCTTCGGCGCGTCGGCCGCGACGGCCCAAGCCGCTGGCAAGACAGCCAACAGACACGGTATCATCAGACGCAGTGACACTTGCTTCATGCCTAACTCCTGTTGTAGCTCCTATGCACGCACGGGGTTCTTGTATGTATTTACACGCGCGCGTCGTCTCTGTTGCCCTTGGGATTGCACTGGTTTACTCAGGCGGATGTCGCTCGAACCCGACGCCGACCGCCGCACCAACAACCCAGCCCCAGGAAGCCACCCTGAGGTCATATGAGTATCGCCAGATCCATATGGGCGTGCAAGCCCGGCTTGTGGTTTACGCCGCCGATGAGCAAACCGCCATCGAAGCCTGCCGCGCCGCCTATCATCGAATCGCCCAGCTGGACGACATCATGAGCGACTACCGCCCCGCCAGCGAGCTGATGCGGCTCTGCGCCAAGGCTGGCGGCGACCCGGTGCCGGTAAGCCCGGAGCTGTTTCTGGTCCTGCAGAAATCCGAGGAAATGGCTCGCAAGTCCAATGGCGCCTTCGACATAACCATCGGCCCCCTGATCAAGCTGTGGCGACAGGCCAGAAAGAACGGCCAGCTCCCCGCGGAAGAAGATTTGCGTCAGGCCAAGGCACTCGTGGGCTGGAATAAGATCAAGTTGGACCCGCAGAATCGCACCGCCCAACTGCTGGTCCCCGGCATGAAGCTGGACCTGGGTGGAATTGCCAAGGGATATGCCTGCGATGAAGCCATCGCCGTCCTCAGAGAGCGTGGCATCACACGAGCCGTCTGTGAGATGGGTGGCGATATCGTTGTAAGCGATCCCCCACCGGGGAAGCCCGGCTGGGTCATCGAAGTCACCAACGACCTGCCCGGCCACCAGTCTCGCAAGATCCTCGTCAAAAACTCAGGTGTCTCCACCTCCGGCGACACCGAGCAGTTCGTCATCATCAATGGCAAACGCTACTCGCATATCGTCGATCCACGCACCGGCTTGGGATTGACCGAGCGAAGTCTGGTCACGATCGTCGGCGAGAAGGGGCTGATCACGGACGCCCTCTCCACCGCCGTCAGCATCCTTGGCCCCGAGCGAGGCCGGGCGCTGGCTAAGTCCTATAACGCCCGGGCGTACATCCGGCTGCCGGAAGAATGACGCCTTTGCTTCGAATCCGATTGCGACGACACCTTTATCGGACCCTCGCCGACAGCGGGATATCTACGATATCCGAACGCGACCGCACAACTTGCCTCATTTGACGCCAGCGACGCAACCCTCGACGAATAGAGCAACAATCCAGCAGTCAGCTCCCGGATATGAGCTATATTCCAGGCATCCCAACGGTTACCCGAGCGGACCGGGATGAACGCGGAACAACACAGCATGACAGATGGCCTTCGCAGGCCTGAACACGATACCTCCTTCAACTGAAGGCCCCCGGACCTTGTCCGGGGGTTTTCTTGTTTGAGGGCAATTCTTCAGATGACGGTTGGCGGGCAACTGGCATTGTTTCCCACTCGTCTGCTATCATAAAAACTGCGCATGGTGGCGTGAACGACCCTCCATGCATAGATCGGCAGATCGCGGCAGGCATTTCGGGGCCATGGACAACGCGAGTCAACCATCTTCATCGCTCGCCGACGCTCTTCTGCGCCGGCCACTCGTCCCCGTTGCCGCCCTGTTCATCGCCGGCGTTTTCGCTCATCCGTATTTGCCCCCGCACCCGGCCTGGTGGTTGGCAGTCGCCTCAGGATTGCTCGCCGGCTCGGCTTTCGCAGGCCAATGGTCAATAGTGCCTCATTGCCTGCTGGGCGGAGCGGTATTTCTTGCAGGGCTCACAGCAGCACAACTGGAGGCGTATTACTACCCGCCCAATCACATCAGCCAATTCACCAGCGATCAACCGCACCTGGCACAGATGGAGTTGTGCATCACCGAGCCACCTCGAATCTTGAACAACCCTCGTTCCATCGGCCACCTTGCCTCGCGACAGGTCACCCAGGCAACCGTTCGACGTATTCTCACGAACACCGGCTGGCAACCCGCAACGGGCACCCTGCTGGTCCAGATCAACGAGCCCCACCCGGAACTGGCCATCGCACAGCAAATCGTCGCCTTGGGCACGCTCTATCGCCCCACGGGTGCGATGAATCCCGGCCAGTTTGACTGGGCTGCCTATTACCGCGAGCAACGCATCGTCGCCTCGTTTCAAATTGCCCATGCGCAGAACATCCAGATCCTCGCATCGCCGGGCCCGAATCCCCTGGACCGCCTGCGCCAGTTAATCCGCCGAGCACTGGCATTGGGCTTTGCCGAACCTTCGCTCGACCATGCGATCTTGCGGGCGTTGATCCTGGGCGATTCCGATCCGCAGATGCGCGATGTGCAGGAGGATTTCGTCCGCACGGGCACCAGCCATCACCTGGCCATCAGCGGCGTGCACATCGCCGTCCTGGGCGGCTTTGTTTACCTCATCTGCCGAACCCTCTTCCTGCCCCCGCGTCTGGCCACCTGGATCGGCTTGTCTTTGGTGATTCTCTACGGCTTGGTAGCCCTCCCCTCGCCACCAGTCGTGCGTTCCGTCGTGTTGTGCTCGGCCTTCGCGCTTGGTCTGCTCGCTCGCCGATCCCTCGACGGCATTCAACTGCTCTGCGTCAGCGTCTTTCTGATGCTCCTCTATCATCCGCTCGACCTCTACAACGCCGGCTTCCAACTCAGTTTCGGGACCGTGCTGGGGCTGATGGTTTTCGCCAAACCCGCGTTGAATTTCATCCACAGCTTCGGCGATCGCGATGCGCAGATCGTCCTGGCCATCCGCAAACCCACGCCGCTACAGGCCTTCTTCCGACACATCCGCCATCAGTTGCTCGAAGCATTGGTGGCCGGCGTCGTCGCCTGGACGGTTTCAGCGCCGCTCATCGCCTGGCACTTCAACCAATTGAACCCCTGGGCAATTCCCGCCGGTCTGGTGCTGGCAATCCCCGTCTTCATCGCCATGATCGGCGGCTTCCTCAAGATCCTCCTCACCATCGCCTTCCCCTACCTGGCAGGCCCCTGGGCAATTCTCGCGGCCATCCCGATCGCAACCATGCGCCACCTGGTTGAACTCCTGGCCCGCATCCCCGGAAGCGAAGCACCCCTTCCACGACCCGCCATCTGGATCCTGCCGCTGTGCTACCTGCTACTGGCTTTGCCATTGCTGCCCTGGCCAACCAAGCGATTCCGCACCATGCTCCGTTGTGGGCCGGCCTTGGCGTGCGTGCTGATTCCCCTGCTGCCCATCCTCCCCTTCAATCCCAAACCCCTCCCCGTCGGCGAATTCCGTCTGACACTTTTGTCCGTCGGCACCGGCCAGTGCATCCTCCTCCACCTTCCCTCAGGCAAGGTCATGATGATCGACGCCGGCTCCGCATCCATCACCGATCTGGAACGGCAGTGCATCAAGCCCTACCTCAAGAGCCTGGGCCTGTCGCGGATCGACTCGCTGTTCCTCACCCACGCGAATCTCGACCATTTCAGCGCCGCCAGCGAAGTCATTCAGAGTCACAACGTACAACAGGTCTTCGTGTCTCCTTACTTCCACGAACACGCCACTGGCAATGCGCCCGCCCAAGCGTTCTTGACGACTTTGGACTCGCTGCATCGCTCGCCGCAGTTACTCTCCAAGGGTCAGTACCTGCAACTCGATCCCGAAACCGCTTGCGAGATTCTCTGGCCGCCGCCAAATCAGGATCTCAAAGCCAATGACTCGTCCCTGGTCCTTCGCATCACCTGCCGCAACCGCTCTCTCCTCATCCCCGGCGACATCCAGGAGCCAGCCGAACGCGAATTGCTGACCGATCCCGCGAGTCTGCACGCCGATGTCCTCATCGCCCCCCACCACGGCAGCACCACCCCCACCACCGCTCAATTCCTCGCCGCCGTCGATCCCCAATTCATCCTCAGCTCCAACGACCGCACATTGACCCAGAAACAGCGCGAATTCGACAGGCTCGCCGGATCGCACGAAGCCTATCGCACGCACCAATGCGGCGCCATCACGCTCGACGTCACGCCAAAAGGCGCACTATCCTTGCGGACCTTTCTTGGCCCTTCTCACACGTCAGGACAAGCGGATAATAGACCGGCTAGAACAGAATAGCCCGAGGGATGAATGCCATCGAGAACCGATGTAACTACGTTGAGCCTCGATTCCACATCGGCAACACCGAGCACGCGCCACCAAGTGCTCTCGTGGTTGAAGGCACTTGAGACCATCTACACCATCGGCGCTTTCGTCGGTGCCTTGACGAGTTTGCTCCTGATCGACTCGAGCTTGATTGGCTTTGTCGCTTTCTGGGCCATCCCCGCTGCCATCTGCCTCTATCTCTCGCTGTCTGCCCGTTTCCCCCGAATCGTTCGCACGGCCGCCTCCCTGTTCCTGCTTCTGGTCACCGTGGGCAATTACATTGGTCCCCACCACGGCATCTACCCTGCGATGAACCAACTCCATCCCACATGGGAGCAGTGGAATACCTTTCCCCTGACCTCCCGGCGTATTCTCGCTTGGAACATGGCCGTTGGCATCATCTTTTGGCTCGTCTCCATCGCGGTTGTGTTGTTCATCCTCCCGCTCATTCGCAGTCGGCGCGGGCAGCCCACGAACCTCGCCTCGTGGGTCTGCTATCTCGGCGTGGGGGTTTTCGGCTTGGCGCTGCTCTCTCCAATTATTCTCCTGATCATTTTCCTGATTACTGGACACTTCCCAAGCTGATTCTCTGCATCACATAGCTCATCAATCATCTCAAACCACCCCAACCGACGCCGCAGGGTGGGATGATCCCACTTGCATATTCATCCCACCCATGCTATATTCCCACTCGGAGCACGTTCCATGACCACCCGCAAAGCCGACAGCAAAGGCCGCATCGTCCTCGGCGAGCAGTACGCCAACACCACCCTTCTCGTGGAAGAAAACCCCGACGGAAGCGTGACCTTGCGTCCCGCCGTCACCGTCCCCGCCCGCGAAGCCTGGTTGTACAACAACCCTGCCGCCAGCAAGCTCGTCTTTGAAGGCCTCCGCCAAGCCCGCCAGCGCCAAACCACCGCTCCGGGCCCCGATCTCACGGCCCTCCAATCCTGGATCGATGACCTGGCCGACTGACGCCTGCCATGTTCGACCTCGTCTGGACCATCACCGCAGAGGCAACTTTCAACCAGCTCCAGCAGGCCGCTCAGCAGTCCCTCCAGAACCGCCGCAAACACAAATCCGCCAAGCCCTCCAAGGCCGAAGGTCTCTTCAAACAGATCGCCAAGGCCGTCGCCCTGCTGACCGAGAACCCTCGACACCCCGGCCTGCAAACTCACGAGTTCCATTCCCTCGAACATCCCTACTCG
>JBLNDH010000173.1:0-5888 GCA_050261455.1 Bacillota bacterium | reverse complement strand
GGTGGGGCGGGAGGCGGCCAGTTACACGGTTCGGCTGCCGATCGAGCCCGGGGCGCTGAAGCGGGCGGGGTTCATGAGCGAGGGGCATGAGGTGGGGGGAATTTACCAGCAGGCGATTACGCTTTACGAGCAGAACCGGGAGGTACTGGATCGGTATGACCGGATTGTGAAGCTGGAGTCGGCAGAGGCGGAGCCGTGGGGACGGATTATGGAATTGCTGGGGGAGGCGGCGCGATCGAGCCGACGTGGGGTGTTTGAAGGGGCGATGGGGCTGGTGATCAATTACGACGTGGAGCGGCCGGGGCTGGAGGCGGCACGGACGCTGGGGCGGGCGGCGATCCGGTTGGCGCTGCTGGCCAATGTCGAGGGGCGGAAAGAAGCGGCCAGGCGGTATGCGGAGGCGGCGTTTGCGCTGGGGGCGAAGCTGTATGAGGAACGGCTGACGTATGCGGAGTTCGATGTGGCGCAGGATCTTTTGGGATCGGCGGCACCGATGCTGGCGAAACTGGCGACGGAGGCGGGGGAGGCGGAGTATGCGGAGTTGATAACGGACTTCAATCGCCAGCGGATTGAATATTGGAAGGCGCGGATTCAGCCGGTGCAGCAGGTGGTGCAGGTGATGGAGGCCAATGCAGGAGATCTGTTGGCCCTGGCGGAAAAAGGGGGCGACGCGATGTGGCGGGTGGAGGCGGTGCTGGCGCTGGGACGATGCAAGTATGCGGCGGAACGCGGGGCGGATCAGCGGGCGGCGAAACAGATGTTGGATAAATTGAGTGGCAGCGGGGAGCCGCGGATTCGACTGGCGGCAGAGGCGGGGAGGGAACTGACGATTGTGCAGTATCGGAAGCTGCGATAGGGGAGATGACCCGAGAGAAGCCCGAATGACTAAACCCTAATGTCTAGAGAAGTCCCAATGACCTAATGACGAATGACGAAAGGGCAACCAGCCAAGGACAAAGCACCAGGGACAGAGAACCCCGTTCCTCATTCGGGCTTTGGTCATTCGTCATTCTTTAGACATTCGGGTTTAGTCATTAGCGTTTTGGAGTGGCTATTTGAACCCTCGGCGGCGCTGTTGGCTGTAGCGGGCGAGGGCGTCTTCGATGATGGGATAGGCGCTGCGGGCGGGTTGCATTTCGTTCACCTCGACCAGTTTGCCTTCGAGGGATTTGTAGTCCTGGAAAAATCGCTGGAGCATGCGGAGGCGGTGGGGGGGCATTTCGGAGGCTTCGCAGTAGGAGTTGAACTCGGGGTCTTGGGTGGCCACGGCGATGATCTTGTGGTCTTTCTTGCCGGCGTCGAGCATGGTCATCAGGCCGATGGCGCGGGCTTCGATGATCGTGAGGGGAACGACGGGTTCCTGACAGAAGACGAGCACATCCAAGGGGTCGTCATCCTCGGCGAGGGTCTGGGGAATAAAGCCATAATTGGCGGGGTAGTAGACCGCGGAGTAGAGGATGCGGTCGAGCCGGATAAGGCCGGATGCTTTGTCCAGCTCGTATTTGACACTGGAGCCGAAGGGAATTTCGATGATGGTGAGGAACTCGGCGGGAGCCTTCTCACCGGGAGTTACGTCATGCCAGGGGTGAATCATGATCGCCTGCCTGTTTTATGATGCAGTAGCAGTGGGTTGCGTTCGCTTGAGGGGAGCAAAAGGTGGGCCACGAGAAGGGGGGCAGGGGCGAGGGGTCAGGGGTCAGAGCGGACGAAGATTCGCAAAGCGGAGGTAGACCAGTCGTCTGTTACGGGTCCTTAGTCCCTTGTCATTCGCGGCGGCTTGCTGAATGGAACGTTCTGCGAAGGACAGCGGACCAGGGACGGCGCATGGGCGTCAAGTCACGTTGAAGCCCACGCTATTCCGCTATTCGTAGAGATCCAAGTCGGCTTTTCCTTCGATCATGCGGAAGGCGTCGCAGATTTGCATGTGGCCGGCTTGGAGGAGGAAATTGGAATTGGGGCCATAGCTCTTGGCGCCGAGAAGGAAGAACGTGGGCTCGGGCTTGGTGCTGCCGGTCATGTCGGCTTCAGTGACGAGGCCATCGACGGTGGTATCACTGAGAAGAGAGGCCGTGAGCTTTATGGGGCCGGTGGTGGCGTAGGTGGTCTGGAGTTGAAGCTGGCTGTAGATGGAGATGTCGGGACGATAGCCGACCAGGCTGACGATCTCATCAGGCATCAGACAGGCGAACTTGCCGTTGGAATGGAAGACGGTGTGGAAGGTGGTGCCGTTGGCGGTAATGGATTGGAGGACCGCCGTGCTGAGGAAGCGGAGCCAGGCAGGGGGATGCTCGAGCATGCGCAGAGTGGACTCGACAAGTCGGCCTCGGGCATGGAGGGGGTCGTTGAGAACAGGGTGGACGGGCTGATCCGGCCGGCGAACAGCCCAGGTGACGGCAGTATGGGGGCAGTTGGCAACCAGATCCTTCAGGTCGCGGAGGACCATGGCGGAAGCGTAATTGCAGCCGATGAGCAGGGTATGGCGGTTGGCGAAGCGAGCGCGATCGTGGCCGAGGACATCGGGAATGGTGTGGAAGATGCGGTCCTGAAGGGCTTCTTCGCCGGGGGCGGGGCGGTCGTTATCGCCGGCCCAGCGGAAGTTACCGAAAGTGCCCGAACAGTCCAGGAGGACATCGGCATGCTCGGTGTATTGCTGGCCGGCAGGATCTTTGACGCGGATCTGGAAGCCGGCGGAGTGATTGGGTTCTTTGCGGATAGAGAGGACTTCGGTGTGTTCACGGAGGGTGCCGTGCAGGATTGGGGCTTGGGCCAAAGGCAGGAGATAGAGTTCGCGGAAATCGCGCCCGGTGGGGATCTGGTCGATGGGAACGGCCGAGGCGACTTCCTGGACGGCCTTATGACCGAGGGAAGTAATGCACATGAGCCAGGGGGAAAAGAGGCGGGCGAAGCTCCACTTGGCGACACTGTCGGCAATATCGCCGCGTTCGAAGACGATCACCTCATGGCCGAGCGTGCGGGCATAGAGGGCGGCTTCAAGACCGATGGGGCCGGCACCGATGATGACGATACGTTTGGGCATGATGGAGCCTGCCAAAAAAGTCCAGCATTGTTGAGGCTCACATCATAGCGAGAATGGAAGAGAGTGCACGCTGGGTGACGGGACGATGAGAACCGCGGGGATTATTCGCTGGGAGGCGATTCGGGTTTGCGTTTGGCGTGCGGGGGGCGGCGGCCCTGTTGGACCTCTTCTTCCAGTTGCGCCTTGCGGCGGAGAATGTGGTGGTAGTGCTGGGCGAAACGGTGAGCTTCGTCACGGATGTACTGGAGGAGCTTAAGGCCGATGTGATTGCGGGGCAGGTGGATCGGCTCGGAGTGGGATTGCGTGTAGATAAGCTCCTCCTTCTTGGCCAATGAGATGACCATGGGGGGCTTGACGTTCATGTCCTTGAAGACCTCGAGGGCGGCATGGAGCTGGCCGAGGCCGCCGTCGATGAGGATGACGTCGGGGTAGAGTTCATTGTTGGCGCCGGCTTCGCGATAGCTGCGGGAGACGACTTCCTGAATGGAGAGGAAGTCGTTGTTGCCTTGGCCATGCTTGATCTTGTAGCGGCGGTAGCCTTCTTTGAAGGGGACGCCGTCGATGAAGCAGACCTTGGAGCCGACCATTTCGGTGCCTTGGAGATGGGCGATATCGATGCCTTCGACAATGCGGGGGGGCTCGGCCAAGCCGAGGACTTCCTGAAGCTTGGCGACGCTCTCCTGGGGGCTGGTGACAAAGGCCTCGGGCTGCCAGAACTGCTGAGTGCCTTCGGAGGCACGCTGGGAAAGGGCGGCGAGGGCTTTGACTTCATCGCGGAGCTTGGCGGCCCGCTCGAATTGCAGGTTCTCCGAGGCGACCTTCATCTCCTTCTCCAGTTCGTGGAGGATGGCTTTGCGCTCGCCGTTGAGGAAACGGATGAGACGGTTGATGTCGTCGCGATACGAGTCACGGGGGATCTTGGCGGCACAGGGGGCGGTGCATTGGTTGATGGCGTAGAGGAGGCACGGGCGGAAGAATCGGCGGTTGGGGTCGTCTTCGCGGATTTCCAGGTGGCACGTGCGGAACTTGAAGGCGCGCTGGAGGTGTTGGACGGCTTCCTTGAGCTGGTAGACGCTGGTGAACGGGCCATAAAGCTTGACGCCGTCGGCCCGAGGCTCGCGGGTGACGTAGACACCGGGAAAATCCTCGTCGGTGGTGATCATCAGATAGGGGAAGGTTTTGTCATCGAGCAGGCGGGCGTTGTACTTGGGCTGGATGTCCTTGATGAGGCGGTTTTCGGTCAGGAGGGCTTCGACTTCGGATTCGGTTTGGAGGATTTCAAAATCGACAACGTCGTCAAGGAGGCCGGCTTTCTTGTTCTCGAGCTTGGTCGAAGGGAGGAAGTAGGAGCCGACGCGATCGCGCAGGGAGATGGCTTTGCCGACGTAGATGACCCGGCCTTTGTCGTCCTTCATGAGGTAGACGCCGGGGGCTTTGGGGAGGCCTTTGGCTTTCTCTGCGAGTTGTTCCAGACGATCATCCATGATGGTGCAGAGATTATACGTGGTTTGTGGGCCTGTGGTTGGGTATGGGCAGGAGATGGGCGTGCGCGCAGGCGAACGGGGGGCGGTGTCGATCCGCCCCGCGGGCTCGCGAAAGGGTAAAGATATGCGAGAGGAGCGTCAGATTTTCTCGATGTCAACGATCACGCGGACGGGGTTGGAGAAGGTGTCGTACATGGGGGAGTATTGGGCCAGCTTTTTGAGCAGTTGTGGGTCAGCGTCGGATTTGACGCGAAGCTTGACGCGGATTTCCTGGTAGCCGCAACGGACCTTGGGATCGAGCCCGAGAAAGCCGTGCAGATCGATGTCGCCATTGACTTGGGATTCGATCTGCTCAATTTCGATGCCGCGGGAGGCGGCGTGATAGGCCAGGGTATTGGTCATGCAGCCGAGCAGGGCACCCAGGCCGAATTCGACGGGGTTCGGGCCTTGGTCGGAGCCAACGAGCAGGGGTGGCTCATCCACATCGAAGGTGAAGGTATCCGGGCGATCGTTTTCCTGGTTGGCACCATGGAAGGGTTGAACGGTGAAGCGGTTGTGGCCGCAGGTGAGCCAGTGGTCGCTGACGCGGAAGGTGAAGTTGGCCAGCGAGCCGTCGGATCGGATCATGTCGATCGTCTCGAAAAGCTTGGGGACATTGACGCCATTGATAGTCGTTTGCGTGGCTTGCATGATGGACCTCCTGACGAAGAGTGAAGCGAACCGTTGATTGGAATGATGCCCATGTGGGCGACATGAGGGGCGGGGAATGAAACAAGGGGCGTGCCAGGAAGAGGATTGAGATGGGAGGGAAATCCGGGGCATCGCGTTGCTCCGCGCCCGGCGTGTAAGAGCCGTTGGCGCGGGCGGGCATACGCGGTTGGCGGAGAATCGTGTAAACTCCCCGGCTTTGGCGAAAGACGAGAGGAGTAACCGTGGCGTTGGTGATTGTGCCGAGTGTAGATTTGCGAGGGGGGCGGGTGGTCCGGCTGAAGCAGGGGGATTATGGACAGCAGATCAATTACGACGTGGATCCGATCGAGGTGGCTCGATCGTACGCGGCAGCGGGGGCGGCGTGGATGCATATTGTCGATCTCGATGGGGCCAAAGAGGGGCGGCCGATGCAGACGCAGCTCATCTCGCGCATGATCCAGGCGAGCGGATTGAAGGTGCAGGTGGGCGGGGGCATCCGGGCGACGGAGGATATCCGGCGGCTGTTGGAGGCGGGGGCAACGCGGGTGGTGGTGGGGACGAAGGCGATGGAGGATTGGAAGTGGTTTGAGGGATTGGTACACGATCCGGCGTTTGATCGGAAGCTCGTGTTGGCGCTGGATGCCAAGGGCGGGGTGGTGGCGACACGCGGGTGGATG
>JBLNDH010000172.1:0-14259 GCA_050261455.1 Bacillota bacterium | reverse complement strand
CGCACGACGGACGCTGAACGTCCGCGTGGCTCGTAGGGTGCTTCAGGGGGCGCGTCAGAACACATTGAGGGCAGATAACGTTGCGGCCCGTTGTAGTCGATGGCTTCGTAACGCCTCGGCCATTCCGGTGATATCGCGGGTAAAGGGAAGCGATGCTGAGATCAGCCGTTTCATCGCCGATGAATTGAGGCGGAACCCCAAGGCGGCCTTCTCGCCCCTTCTACGCAAGTACCGCGATTCCGGGCGAGCTTGCGAGCATTCGCGGTTTCACCGGCTCTTTGACCGAGTCAGGAGCACGCGCCATGGGTGAGCCTCGGCGGCGATATCTCAAGAAGCGGGCAATGCGACTCGATCAGAATGCGTCGCACCCTCTGTATCTGTTCAGCCTAACGGCAGAGGAGCTATTTGGCATTGCGGAGATCTCCAGGGTTTCGCGAGACGATGCAGGGAAGCTACTGGGTTATCAACGACCCGAGGTGCGGAAGCATGTGCAGGAGATTGTCGAGTACCTGAATTCGGACGGGGTTCTATTCCCCAATTCGCTTATTCTCGCGCTCTCATCACGCTCTCGCTTCATATGCAGTCGCGGCCCACAGACCAGCGATCGACGGGCGTCGGCCGGCACGTTAGAGATACCTTTGCCCGGACCATCCGAACAGAAGCCTGCGTGGATCGTGGATGGCCAACAGCGCGCACTGGCACTCTCGAAATGCAGGCGTCGCGACCTCGTGGTCCCAGTGAACGCTTTCGTGGCAGACGAGGTCGATCTGCAGCGAGATCAGTTTCTCCGCATCAATAACACACGGGCGCTGCCTCGCGGCCTCATAACCGAACTTCTGCCTGAGGTATCCTGTCCGTTGCCGGCGAGATTATCGATCCGAAAGGTCCCTGCGGAGCTTTGCGACCTACTCAACCGTGACACCGCGTCGCCTTTCTACGGCCTTATTCGCCGGCCGTCCAGCAACGAGGCAGAGCGGGCTCGTGCTGTTGTCACCGACACGTCCATTGTCAAAATGATCGAGGAAAGTCTGATGTCGCCCTCGGGGTGCCTGTTCCCGTACAGGAACATGGCGACGGGCGAGACCGACTTTAGTGGCATCTGGTCCGTGCTCCTCACCTATTGGAGCGCTGTGAAGGTAGTGTTTCCTGACGCATGGGGCAAGCCGCCAACACAGAGCCGACTGATGCACGGCACAGGCATCCGCGCCATGGGCAGGCTCATGGACCGGATAATGGGGTCGCTGAACGTCCGCGATCCATCCGGCAGTCGCCTAATTCAACGAGAGTTGGCTGCGCTAAAGCCCATGTGTCACTGGATCAGCGGTACCTGGGAAGGACTCGGCGGCCTAGCGTGGAACGAGATTGAGAATGTGCCGCGCCACATCCAGATGCTTTCAAACTATCTGATTCGCCTTCACGTCCAGGAAAGGGGCCACGCATGAGGTTCTTCTTCGCTGATAGCCTCGATGTGGTTGACCCCAGCTTTGACTTCGTCACAGAGTTGCGGAATCCGACCCGTGTACGGCAACGCGACGACCTCTACCCCCACGAGGTGTTCTCTCAGCCACCATATGACGGGATGCTTGTCTCCAAGGCGATTGTCGATGGTACTGGGAGCGGCGTGAGTGGCAAATACTCCCTAGCTCAACGGCATCGACTTCTGCGACTGGGAGTGCGCGAGTTCTTCCGGCTGGACAGCCCGCCTCACGATCCAGCATTGCTGACGATGGGCGATTGTGGGGCATTCACCTATGTACGGGAGGAAGTCCCGCCATACCGAGTAGATGAAGTCATTGACTTTTACGAGTGCTGCGGATTCGACTTCGGGGTGGCCATCGATCACGTCATCCTGGCATACCGATCCGACTCTCAGCCGATGCTGCCAGGCATGGAGGCATCGATCGAGCCCTGGCGCAAACGCCAGGACATTACTCTAAAGCTGGCTCGTGAGTTCCTGCACGCCCACACGAAGAGGCGGTCCAAGTTTGTGCCTGTAGGCGTCGCCCAAGGCTGGAGTCCGTCATCTTACGCCCATGCGGTGAAAGAACTCCAGAAGATGGGCTATGACCATCTGGCCATCGGTGGCCTGGTGCCGCTTAAGACGCCTGAGATACTGGAGGTGTTGGCCGCAGTCCATCCAGTGCTCAAACGGGGCGTGGATATGCACCTGTTTGGCGTCACCCGGTGCGATCACATCCCCACCTTCGCCGAGTACGGTGCTACTAGCTTCGACAGCACCTCGCCCCTGCGCCAAGCCTTCAAAGACGATAAGGACAACTACTACACGCCCGACCGCACATATACGGCAATCCGCGTTCCCCAGGTGGACGGCAATCCAACGCTGAAGCGACGGATCGTCGCCGGCCAGGTAAAACAGGAAGAGGCGAGGCGATTGGAGCGCGAATGCCTGGACGCACTCATGGCTTTTGATCGTGGCGATGTCCGCGTGGACGAGGTGGTTGAGTTGCTGGCCGCGTATGAGCGGGTCCATGATGGCAAGACCGACCGCTCGGCGATCTACCGCGAGGTGCTGGAGGACTCGCCATGGAAGCACTGCCCCTGCGAGATTTGCCAGCAACTGGGAATCCATGTCATCCTGTTTCGCGGCGCGGAGCGGAACCGTAGGCGTGGATTCCACAACTTGTACGTTTTCTCTAAGCGAATGCGCGAGAGCCTGGCACCGGCCGAGGCCAAACCGCTGTCCAAAAAACGGAAGGAGCAGAAGAATGGGCCAACGGCTCTTAGTTCGCGTGCCCGCCATTGAAGTGCGGCAGGGACCCAAGCGCGTCCTCTACAGCTTCGCCGTGGACGGCAAGCAACTGCCGCTTTTCACGACCGTTTCGCGCATTCAGCGGGGAGGAACGGGCGACCTCTTCGGCTATCAGCGACCGGAAGTGCTTTCGCATATTGCTGAGATTCGCCGGTATCTTGAGTCGCCTGATCCCATGGTCCCTAACGCGCTTGTGGTGGCGTTTGACGAGAGAGTGCAATTCGAGCCGTCTGAGGATACGACGTTCGAGACGGAATACAGCCGCGCTGGCACGCTGGTTATTCCAGTCGATAAGTCGGCTGCCGAGGCTGACAAGCCAGGCTGGATCGTTGATGGGCAGCAGCGGATGGCTGCTATTCGCGAGGCGGCAATCGGCGCCTTTCCGATCTGCGTCATCGCGTTCATCGCAGGCAACGACAGCGAGCAAAGGGAGCAGTTCATCCTCGTCAATTCGACAAAGCCCCTTCCGAAGGGCCTGATATATGAGTTGCTGCCAAATACCCAGGCCACACTACCCGCTCTCCTGGAGCGCCGCCGTTTTCCAGCGTTCCTGCTCACACGCCTCAACCAGGACTCCGATTCGCCGCTGCGGACAATGATAGAAACCGCCACGAATCCCATGGGTGATCCACCGCAGGGCATCATCAAAGACAACTCGATTCTGAAGATGCTGGAGAACAGCCTCAGCGATGGGCTGTTGTATCGCTTCCGGAATGGGGGAGGAGCAGCCGATATCGACAAGTCATTGATGGTGCTGAAGCGGTTCTGGACCGCCGTTGCAGAAGTGTTTCCTGATGCTTGGGGATTGCCTCCACGGCGGAGCCGACTGATGCATGGTGCCGGGGTGATCGCCCTTGGTTTCCTGATGGATGCGATTGGGGATCGCTTTCGCGGCCGCGATCTCCCAACCGAGAAGGACTTCCGGAAGGATCTCACACCACTCAAGGCAGTCTGCCGCTGGACCGAAGGCTTCTGGGATTTCGGTCCAGGTATGCAGCGCAAGTGGAACGAGGTGCAGAACACACCGAAGGATATACAACTGCTGGCAAACTACTTACTTGTGCAGTACCGATCGCTCGTCTGGAACAGAAGCGGTTCTCGTCCGGCAGTCGAGGACGCGCAGCCCATTCACCAGCGATAGCAGTTCAGCGTTGTACACAACCTGACTTGGCGCTCGCGGAACTACCTGCGGACGCTAAACGGATGCGTGTTTTCGTGCCCATTGCTCTAGGGCGAATACGATGCTGCTCGCCGTGACTCCGGGGACGTAGACGATCTTGTCTCGGGCCGAGGCATCCAAGCCGTAGAACAACTGATGGGCACTGCGCCGAGGAAGGAACAGCAGCAAATCGCTGTTTCCCGCAGCTTTGACCCTGGTTGTCTTCTCCTCAGCTTGAATCTCGACGATAGTCGCATCGATTCTCTTCCGGAGCAGATCTGCTGCCCTGTGCGCGGCGTCCGGCGCCCAACTATGCAGGATCGCGATCTTCTTAAGGTTGAGCGAGCCGAGTGGATCAACCTCCTCCTCCGACACCACGGGCGGAATGTACCCGCTTACGATCGCATCGCCGATTCCCAGGCGGTCAGCCAAGTAGCTGAGAAGCGATCGCTCTGTGTGAGAGAGGACCTGCCGATTCTGCCTGGCCACCTCGGCGACGCCATACCAAAGCGCGGATGCTGTGTCCCGATCGGTAGTTAGGTCCAGCAGTAAATCCGTAGCCTCGAAGCCAAACGCAAGCATGGCCCGCACAGGCCGAGATTCCCACCATTTCCGCACCTGCTCCACGGCTTGACAGGCAGCGGCTGGGCTCACGCGGATGGTCGCGTCAGCCAATGAAAGCAGCAACTGTCCGTCCACGCGAGAAAGCGAGCCTTGTCGCACATGCGCCCAGACTAGCAGCAGTTGCTCGTACAGGGCTCCGAATCGAGCCTCTGGGAACCGCTCGTCCCTGACCAACTCCTCGATCATTGGTGCCAGACCGGTAAGCAGCACACGCTCTAGCGTCGTGCCGGGGCGAAGATCGTCGCCGGTGTACAACTCCTCCAGGGCCAAGCTAATCTGCTCGATCTCCGTTGCCGCGATCTCGGAGATCAACTGGTGCGGCTCGTCGCTGAATCTAGCGGCGATCTCCCAGTGTTGTTCCCTTAGCTGAGACAACCAGTCAAACCAAGACCGAGGGGCCACGGGCACAGATTCACAAGGGACGTCCACGGCATCGGTGAATACTGGTGGGCTGCCTAGACCATCGAGGCGAACAGCCAATTCCGAATTGGGCTGGAACTGGAGGCTCTTGCGCAGAACCGGAACGTGTTCATCCGTCTCATCCAGCAGCCCGATTCCGAGCGACTGAACGGCAGCCCAATCGCCGCGGAGCCTCGCTTGATAGAACCGCTGCTCAAGCGTCGGTTCCGGCTCTGGTGGCCGCTCAAGCAGCGGCCTCAGGAGCACGGAAAGCGGATTGTCCGACGCGGCTTCGAGGACCTCTGCAGCCAATGTCGCATCGGCGTGCGCGTATGCCCGATAGCCACGCAACCTCGCGACCACGGCGCTGTCAGTGGTGCCCGCGGCGACAACTAGCCCGCCTACATCTGGCTCCACGTGCTGTACGTAGGCCGCGGCGGCTTCCGCGAACTCATTGCGGTCCTCAAGACCCTTCAAGATAACCCGATGGTATGCATGAAGGATTGCGGTGCGGACTTGGCTCGGTAATCGGAGCGCCAGTACCCGATGAATTCCTTCCCTGCCCACGATAGCATTCACGTCACCAAACCTGTCGGCTAGCAAAATCCGCATGAACGCCGTGTTGGCTGCCGTGTCCAGTTGATACCGATCGATCGCTTCAATGGCGGCTTCGGCGGCGTCTCGATTGCCAGCCGCCGTCGCCACATGGAACTGCTGCCGCATCTCCAGTAGTGATGGAATGCGCTCGGACGTGTGATGCGGGCGAGATGCCATCAAAGCCCGCAACTCGCTGAGCTTTGCTGCGACGGCATCAACGTCTTCTCGACGCGTCCGCCACCGGAAATAGCCCGCGGGAGCCAATTCGGCCAGCGCAGCGGGTATCTCACCATGCTCGCCCGGTTCGGGAATAACGATAGGCCGTTGGGGATCATCCCAGCCAAAGCTCGGGATAATCCAGGCGCGCAAGTCGGCAATCGCAGCCTGCAGTGATTCAGCATCACGCGCTATCGTAATCCACGCGACTTCCGCGCCACTGGAAGGGTAGAACGGCAGAGAGGCTGCTCGTCCCTCGGCGATAGCAGTCATTTCCCCGAGAAGCAGTGCGCCCGGTGCGATTGACACCTCGTTACCGGCCGCGAAACTCGGCCGTGCAAAGGGCCATGTCGCGGAAAGGCGCAGAAGCAATACTCGAGCCGGCTGGGGCATAATCAGCTTCATCGACGACCTCCATCGAGGTTCGCCCACTGTCGCCCAAATTCCAGCATAGTTGCCGCGATCTTGCGTCGCCCAGCGACATCATCGGGTGTGTGAAATGTGACCTTCTCACCTCGGATGTACACCCCGCTGTAGGTGAGGTTCATGGAGCCTTCAATGTAGAATCGAGGTGTTAGCACTCCCTTTTCGTGAAACTCGCTACCGGCAAACCGCACTTGCACATCCGATTCCCGCATCGCAGATCCAGCCAGGAACGCGTCTGTGATCTCGTTACGGACAGTCACAACGCGCACCGGCATCCGCTGCGCCAACTCGGCCAAGTACTCCGAGAACCAGATCTCTCCCGCATCGGCAAGCGTCGGGAACGCCGCACTCACTTCGCGGTGGCAGTTGCCAAACAGAACAAAGTTCGACAGCCACGGCGAGCAAAAATACGCCGGCTCGGGGACTGGCGGCGCCAACAGCAATGACAGGAGTGATGACGACAAAAGGTCGTGTAGAGCGGTTCCGCTGCCATGGGACCAGACATCTCGGCTGCTCATGTGATTGCTCCCCGTAGACGAAATGTCGTCGACCATCGCCCCTTTCGGTTGTCCACTCGCGCCACTGAAACGGGTAGCAGCAGGTACTCCACCTCAACCTCTCTAGCCAGTAGCGTTGGAATCTGCAGAGCCACTGTCTCGCGATCTGCAGAACTAACCCGAGCGATGCCCGTGGTGCCCAATTGGGTAATCGCTCGCTCCAGCCAATCCTCGCAACCGTCGGCGTCGATCTCATCGACATCCAGTCTTAACCACAGCATGGCCAGTTCACGGGATGGAGTGCCGAACATGTTGTACCGGTTAGGTTGATCGAGGCAGTCGCGGCAGGAGTCATGGCAATCCTCCAACAGCATGCGTTGAACTAGGGCATATAGCTGAGCCGGCTCGGGAGCGTTACCGCCGATCTGCGCGAACACCGACCGCAGTGCATTGCCCCAGATTTGCCCGCGAGCGGCTATGTAGGCGAAAACACGCGCATCTATTCCGACACCGGCTCGACTACTCGCCCGCAGCCAGTCTCGATTCAGCAAGTACAGCAAGCGGTCAGTGTCATTCCCACTGCCCGGTGCCAGCACAGTAGTCACTGTAGCTGCCACGCTCGCCCGATCAGTGCAGAGGCCGTGCTGACCGAGGGCCTCCCGCAGGGCGTCACGCGCCGCGTATAGCTCGCTGTAGCCGCGGGCACTGCGGACCGTGTCGAAGGCGACGAGCAATGAATCTTCAGTCTCGCGACGGCGGCGTGCATGATGGACCGTCGTTACAACGCTCTGAAGGTGCTCGGCCATTGCGGTTCTCGGACAGAACTGCAGCGAATCCTCGAACGCATCATGGAATGCCTCGGGATCCGCACGCATCTGGCGAACCACCGTCTCAATCTGACCCAACCCGCCACTGGCCAACTCGGTGAGGAATATCGAGGCCGCTTGCCCGTCCCAGACCACGTCTACCGCCAGATCGTCCTCCGAGATCTCGGGCAGTCTCGCGACTGCCGCTACGCGGAGCGCCTGAGCGAGGGTGGCGACGTAACGACGGCGAACCCAGCCGTCGAACTCGTCCGTAGTGGCTTCCCACAATACCCTCTCCAGCCGCTCAATTTCCCGCACGAGGCCAGCGTCATGCCAGAGGTCAACTAGTTCGGTCTTACGGCGCCCATCGACATCACCGCCATGGTCGTCAGTGCCCTGGGCGCCGAAGATGTGGTCAGCAACGTGCCGAGCGGCTGCAACGCGGTTTGTCAGAAGCGACTGAGCCTCCCGCAATGAAACTCGCTGCCGCAGAGCAGTCGCAGCCAACATGGCCATCGAGGTCTGCCACAAAAGCTCAGCCATGAATACGTTGACATGAGCGCGGATGGCCGGGTCCGTGGACAGGCGATGCAGAAAGTAGTCCGCGCGAAAGCGTGCTGCCGCGTGTGGTGGAAGCGTCGGCAGGTCGCGAAGGTGCTCGGGGTCTAGCCTAATGCACAGGCCATCGACATTCCTACTAAAGCCGATCGCCTCCGATGTCCGCTGACTCGCGTCACTGCCGCTGGCGGATTCCAGCCGCAAAATGCCACGCGACAGTTGCCCCCTGTCAGTGCGGACGTCGTACTCAGCCGTCGTCGCATACCTGAGGACGTTGATTCTCGCCCCATCCCGATGTAGGTATGCCTCACATGCATTGGCGAGGTGCCGCCAGCGCGGAACTGATAGGACGGGCATCGCCAAGGGCCGGCCAAAAGTTGTTAGCACGCTCTGCCAGTTCCACACTCCATTGCTGCTGTCGCGGATTGCTCGCGGGATGGGCGTGAGCGGAACGGATTGGGGTTGGTAGATCTGTACTCCTGCCACGGCATCGACTAATACGCTGTCTGGGAAGACCTCGCGGACACTGGCCGTGACATTCCCACCACCTAACCGAGCAGATAGTGGGTTCCAGTAACCCGGCTCAGTCACCCCAAGAGAGAAGCGTTTCGAGACGTGTCCGGGGCAGCCCTCTGCCAAGCCGTGGGACACGCTGAGCGTTTCGTCCCGTTTCCTAAAGGGCGGATTGATCCACTGAACCTGCACGTCGGCCGCCTCAAGGTCGGCGAATGTGGCGGCCGGCAGGTAACTCGGCAACGGTCGAAACACGCCAGAGTCTTCAGTCACCTCGGCGCAGGCCGGATTCGCCAGTCGCCATCCCGCCTGTAGCCGTCGCAGCAAAGCCGGTATTGCATGGCGAAGCAACGGTCTAGGACTATCCCAGAGAATCGCGTCGATATCTGCCTCGGACAAGGCGGCATCGCCTGGACTCATTGGTCGGGAGAACAACCGCATGAAGGCACGCCGGAACTCGGTCCAGTTTGGGCCCTGAGCAATGAGATCCTCAAGGATCAATGCCGCCTCTCGCTGGGAAGTAGCGGCTCTGCTCGTTGGCCGGGCCAGGAAGTCGAACGGTCCCACGGGGGCGCCCGTCTTGCGGCCCAGCCAGTCGACCAAGAAGTAGACGGCTTGTGTGCGCAGGATGTATGGATTGCAGATCGGCAATCGTATCTCGTCGATCTCGGGCAGAAACAGGCGATCAGCGTGCTGAAAGGCCCAGCGATCCTGCCCATAGTCGGAAAGGATGATCGCGGTTACGGGGCGGGTACCCCGACGACGGCCAGCCCGGCCCTTGCGCTGAATGAACGAGGACATGGAGGACGGACGTTTGTAGTGCAGGACCGCCCCGACCTCAGGATCGTCGAACCCAACCTCTAGCTTACTCGTGGCAATCACTAGGTCAGCGGCCATTCCGCCACTCACGTCCATCGCCGTACAGCGGCTAATCACTAGCGGTTGTTGCAGGCGATGTCCCACCTGCACCGGTAGGTCCCAGGACTGTCCTTCGTTGCGGATACGTTCCAGTCGCATAGGGGGAAGCGATCCGGGAGTCGGTGGAGTGCGCAACCTGGCCAGCCTTTGAAGCTCGGCGTGGTTCATGTCCGCAAACCAGCGGTTAACGCTGTCCACGTTGTCCGAAAAGCCAAACACCTTGCGCGCGTAGAATTCCTCTGGTTTGACCGCGTAGTTGCTCGGCGTTGGCGTTGCGCTCCGAGGCGTCAACAATCGGGTCATCAGCATGCCAGTCTGGATCGCTGTCGAGAGCAGGGCCGTGCCGGAGGATGGATCACCCTTGATGGCCAAGTTGTACTCCATGCCTTCGTTGACCATGTCCTCGCTTCGAGGGCGGAACTCGACCACCGCACTCGCCGGAATTCCGACCACAGCAGCCAAATGTCGCGAAGCCTGCTTCAGTGTCGCCGACAGCCCAACGACGTGTAAGTTCCGCAGTCTCGCCCAGTACCTCCAACGCCTGAGCACCCACGCGACTTGGGCGCCGGGCAGCCCCTCATAGGCATGCACCTCGTCCAATAACAGCAGCCGCGGTTTTGCTACTGGCTCGGATATCCCGAACGTGCGCGACCACTGCGGGTTACCCATCTCACGATTCAGCATCTCCGCAGAAAGGAAGAGGACATCCGGCGGAGTAGCCATTAGCTGCTCACGCGTGAGAGCCAACTCGCCATCGGGTATGTCTGGCTCTCCTGCGCCCGCTCTGTACAAGCACGTTCTACCGGCATTGCGGTCGCGGTCGAACCAAATCAACTCTGCGTTACGGTCGAGCGGCGACTTCACAAAGGGAACCACATACCCGCCGTTCACACGACGCCAACCGCAATTTTCTGCCCGAGTTCTGCCGGCGGGGTCCATGGATGAGAACCAATTCGCCTTCGCCGTTTCAGCCAGGAGAGCGCCCATTCGCAACGGTCGCAGCCCCAGTCTTCTGAGAACCGGTCGCAGCTTAGCGGCTTCCGACAATGCCTCACGCAGTTGATCCGCCAGCAGCACTGTCCGTGGATAGATCGCAATCACTTTCGTGAAAGGAGGCCTCCCAAGCTCCGCAACGCACCCAAGGAGCGCCGGGATATAGAACGCCTTCGTCTTGCCCGCCCCGGTCCCAGCCGAGACCACAGAACCGCTGATGCCCTCTGCGCCGTAGCGGCTGAGAATGTAGGGCAAGGCATCCTTTTGGAATGCACTGAACTGCAACGACTGCGATAGTGATTCGAACGCGGCCTGCTGGAGTTCCGGCGCAGTACACACAGGTGAGAGAGCATCCCACACCTGCTCCGGTGATATGTCTCGCTTCGGGTATCTCCGTGGAGCCAGGTGCACCTTGAGGTCGGCTACCAGTTTCGGAGCGACAGCCCAATCATCGGCACGGAAGCGTTGACGAAGCCGAGCCAGCAGCCGAACACCTTCAGCAAATCGCGTCCGATACGAAGGCCCTTCTGGGCTAACTTGATGCAGCAGCGCTGCGACGTCCATGCGCTGTAGATGCTCGGCAGTACTCAATCCACTTTGCTGAATTGCCTCGCGCAGTGATGCCGGAGCTTCCGCTAGCGCCTGCTCGATTTCCTGCGCAGTCCACTGGACATCGTAGAAGCCCCACGCCAGCAATCGCTCCTCGCGGCGCTCTACGAATGAAAGTATTTCGCTGACCAATTCGAAGTTCGTCATGTGTCTAGGGCCTTGGTCTGTCTCGCTAGATTCTGAAGAACACTCCGAGCATCCCCCAGAGATCGTTCTTATCGAAGAACTCTCTTACCTCGGATTTGAACAGGTCACGGGGATCTGCCCCCAGGTTCCGGTCGGCGGCTTTGGTCAAGAACTGCCCAACGCTACCGCTCAGGCCGAGTGTGGCAATGGTGCCAGCCAGTGCTTCCACATCCGCTCGCAAGGCAGTCGCGTTCTCATGCGTGTAGGGAGGATTAGTGCCGTTGTCGCTCAGTCGCATGAGGGATTTCATCAGAAGATTGGCCCCGTCGAGCCGTAATCGTTCGAGGGCCGCAATCAGCTTCTCATAGCGAGTGACAACAGCCTTGATTTGCTCTGCCCATTGCTCCATCAGCGCCTTCTCTGCCGCCTGGCAGTGCGTGCCAATAGCCGCCACTTTGCTCGAACTAGTTGCGTCTGAGACACGGGCAGGGTCTTGCGCGAGCCGTTTATGAAGAGCCCTCGCGGCGCGCGTCGCCTGCTTCACCTGATCGTCTACCTTGGTCAGCGAAATCGCGTCGAACACTATCGGTGCACAGCGGCGTCCCTTTAGAAGTTGCTGTAGCTTTTGGTTGTGCTGTCGAAGTTTGGACAGATATTGGCCTACGTTTCCGATCCGTTCGGCTCGCTTCTTCTTCAGCGGAAGGTCGAGGATTTGCTGCCGGAGTTGCTCAAGGCTGAACTTAACCCCGGTCATCGTTGTCGTTTCCATCGTCCTCAACTCCTTCTTCTTGGTCACTCGCGAGCAACTCACCAGTCGCCGGTTGGACAACCGGCGTGCCGTCGGCCCCGCCGATCGCAGTGAGCGTTTCGAGCAACTCCTTCTCCATCTCCGACTCGCCCTCGCCTGGGAACAATGCCGCCTCAATTCCGTCGAGGTGCTCCTTGAGGCTGCGGAAGTAGCCGTCGGCCGCGGCGATATTGTCGTCCGCCTCCATGACTCTTGTTGGGTCGAACAGCAGCACGTCCAGATCGCCACCGCCGGCAACCACCTCCCGACCCCGTCGAACTGCCCGCCCCCAGACCTCGGCCGACTCCGCATACGTCCGCCGTAGCCACAGTGGATCGAAAATCGAGTCTGGCTGTGCGGTGAGCCTCGTCTCTTTCTTGGCGGCCATGACGTCGCCCACGGCTTTGCAGTACATGCCAACCGCAACAACAGCATCGGCCGGATCAATCCCGGATTTTTCTAGGAACTGCTCGATTCGTCCGAGAAGTGATGCCAGCGCTTGTCGTTCGGACGCCATCGTGGAGGGCAGGCTGGCGTACGCACCCATCTTCTGCATGGCCGCAAAGCGGCTTTTCCAGTAGCTCGTGAAGTACTCATCGGAGACCGGCCCGGCAGCTAAGTCCTTGGCGAACGCCTCAGCGTGCTCAAGGATAGGACGGGGGTCGATGAAGTTTTGGCCGCCGGTCAACCCCTGTGGGACGTTCAGTTCCGCGAGCAGGAACGTCCGGACGGATAGGTGCCGGGCTCGCATATCGGCCACCAGAGCCTGAAAATCCGATGAAAGGACGACCGGTTTGCCCGCGTCGTCCCAGACGTTGGCCAGGATCTCGCGCACTAGTTCGTCGCGTTTCTCTGGAAGTTTGCCACGGCGGCGGACCATCGCTACCGCCGCCAAGAATCGCACTGCCGTTGCGACCGGCGCAGCCGGATCGAGGTCCCCCGCGGCCTTAAGCCGCTCGACGATCATGGGTTGGTTCGCACGCAGCCACCGGCCTGCGTGCCGTTGGTACATAGGGCCGTATTTGAAGTCCCAAGATTTGTTGCCGGCATACTCGAACTGCGCCAGCGCCTCAAGAACATGGTACGTCGCGTCATCCCGCGGAAACTCAAGCACGAAAGCCGTAGTGGGGTTGGAGGTCTGACCGTCGATCCGGACGTATTCATACTTCTCAGACTTCTGCACATCGGCAATCAGATTCCTCCAGACGGCGACCGGCACTCGTGCCTCATCCCACGCGACGCCACGGCGGATCAACCCAGCCAGCAAGCGGCGCGGTTCCTCATCCTTATGGAACTTCTCGCCAGCCTTCCACCGATTGAGGCGGTCCAAGAAGCCGGTGAGCTTACTGCTTGCTGGCGGCGTTGGGGGCGTCGGCGGCGTTTGCGGTGCTGGAGTTTGCGGTGGTGGCGTTGGCGTTGGCTTTGGCTGAATGGGGCCAACGCGCTTATTGAACTTTGCAAACCCCAGATGTTCCAGTATCGGCTGCAGTGCAGCGACGATCGTCTCCGGCTCAGCACTGCTGGGGAGATCGAACCACAGCCCGGCGAGCACCCGCAATCGCTGCTTCTGCTCATCCGTCCACCCCATGCCACTGCAGTACTGCTGGATGACCGCTGTCCAGTAGTCGAATGACTGGATATTGACCGGTAGGGTTGTTGGAGGGAGCGAGTTGAGGTCGACATACCGGCCCCCGTCGGACAGGACTGGAACCATCGCCTGGGCGAGCAGTCCGCGCGGGGTCCTCTGGATGCCGGGGCGGTCGGTTGCCAGATTGCTCAGCAGTCGATGTGGGGCCACTTGGGTGAACGGGAACATGCCGATATCAATTCCGTTGATCGTCGCCTTCCCAAACACCTCGTGGCACAACCTAACCTGGGGACAGGTGGTGCACTTGCTCTCTGTCACGTCCTCAATCGTTCGTCGCTGCTCAGCGATGCGACGGACGCATGGCTCGTCCAGTCGGATCGCGTTGAGATAGCGTGCAGCGAACTTCGCCGTCTCCTCTGGGTCATCCCGCCAATCGCCCGAGTCAGTTGATCCGACGGCGTACACGTGCGTGAGTCGCTGGCGAACATTGTCGCGGAGCCGAGCAAATCCCGCCTCGGTCAATCCGAGAACGGCAATCATGCGGCACAATTCGGGACGCGGCTGTGGCTCGACCGCGTTGATCACCTCTGTGTCCAATTCGCCCATTGCCGACACATCCTCGATGAACACGGCCAGCACCTGGCCTTGGGCCTTGAGTTCCCGGCGGACGTCG
>JBLNDH010000171.1:0-10801 GCA_050261455.1 Bacillota bacterium | reverse complement strand
TTCCTCGGGAGAACGCCAGTATTCCTTGAACAGACCAGTGGGTCGGCGAGGCTTCACATGAATAGCGATCTGCCCTTCTTTGCCCGTGACAACCGGGTTGAGTTGATCGTCCAACAAGGCCAGCTCATAGCCCGGCGAGGGGTGCCCCATCGAACCCGGGCGAATCTCGCGGCCGGTGCTGCGGAAATTGCCAACCAAAACCACCGTTTCGGTCTGCCCATAACCTTCATAGATGTCCAGGCCGGTGGCATTCTTCCACTTCCGGAAGACATCGACGGTAAGCGATTCGCCGGCAGCTACACAATGACGCAGCCGGGGAAAACGATAGCCGGACACGTCTTCGTGAGTAATCAGGCGATACGCCGTCGGGGGCGCGCAGAAGGTGTTGATGGGATACGTGGAAAGAGTTTTCAGGGTCGAACGCGGGTGGAATTTGCCCAGGGTCAAATCAACAAAGATGCAGGCGCCCATGTGCCAGGGCCCAAAGAGCGCCGACCAGGCCGCCTTGGCCCAGCCGGGGTCGGCCAAAACCCAGTGAACCTCCCCAGGCTTCAGATCAAGCCAATATCGCCCGGTGATGTGATGGGCATAGCCATAGCTGGCATGGGTGTGCAGCGCCATCTTGGGCGGGCCGGAGGTGCCGCTGGTAAAAAAGAGGATGCCCGGCTCATCGCTGCGAGTGGGCTCAAACTCGACGCCCGGATCCGCCTGACGCAGGCCGGTATCGAAGCTGCTCCAGCCGGGGCAATCGGCGCCCACCAGGACGCGGATGCCCGCAAAGCTCGCGAATTTGGAGACGTCGGCTTCGTCCGTCATGACCGCGCGAATGTTGGCGGCCCCCAGACGATAGCGGATGTCTTTCTCCGTGAGCATCGGCGTCGCCGGGACGGGAACGGCCCCGAGCCGCAACAGACCAAGCATGGCCACCCACCACTGCGGAACGCGGGGCAACAATATCAGCACGCGGTCGCCCCGCTGGATGCCCAGCGAGGAAAAAAAACTCGCCGCGCGGCGCAGATCCTGCGCGAGCTGTTGGAAAGTAATCCGTTGCTCGTTGCGGCCATGCTCATCGACACACCAGAGAGCCAACGATTGCGGTGTCTCACGAGCCCAACGGTCGATGACGTCGTGACTGAAGTTGAAATAGGTTGGCACCGCACTGAGCATGGGTGGACATTGTAACAATCGCCCACCTAACGAACAGACGGCGGCTTGCGGATCTGCGCTTTGCCTTACGAGATCCCTGGAAGACTGGGCGAACAAGATAAACTGGGCAGGCGACACCCCCACACATCCCCCAATCCCGTTTAGCGCCCCCCCGCAGGCCCGGGCTCCGGTACCCCTCCCCTCCCGCGCGGCAGTGGCACTTCAGTGCCACTGTGCCAAGATGCTCCCCCACCCTCCGTACCTTAGCTTACGCCCCGCTTCGCGGCGGCCCGCAGGGCCCAGTCGTCCCCTCCCCAGCTTCCTCCCCTCTGCCCACCTGATCCCCTCCACGAAAGACCTTCCCCAACCGACTGTTTTCAGCGAACATCCCCACTATGAGAGTCCTCTACATCGGCGGCACAGGCCAAATCTCCTACGCCTGCCTTCAGGCCTCGGCAGCAGCCGGCCAGCAATGCACCGTCTTCAACCGCGGCACCAGCGCGGAACCGTTGCCGCCGGGTGTAAGGCAGATCACCGGCGACGTGAACGATCGCAGCGCATATTCTGCGCTGAGCCGGGAGCACTTCGACGTCGTCTGCCAGTTCACGGCATACAACCTCAGCGACATCGAGCGGGACATAGAGGTCTTTGGCGGACATACGGCCCAGTACCTATTCATTTCGACGGCCTCGGCCTATCAGAAGCCGCCACGAACGCACCTGCTGACGGAAGAGGTGCCCCTGAGCAATCCCTATTGGCCTTACTCGCAAGCCAAGGCCGACATGGAAAAACGGCTGATGGAGGCGCAAGAGGCGAAGCAGATCGCCGCGACGATCGTTCGCCCATCGCATACCTACCGCACGCGCTTCCCCGGAACGTTCATCAATGGCGACGCCCATGCCTGGCGCATGCTGAACGGCCGCGTGACGATCTCCCACGGCGACGGCCAATCCGTCTGGACCCTCACCCATGCCTCGGACTTCGCGGTGCCGTTCGTGCGACTACTGGGCAACCCCAGTGCGCTGGGCGAAGCATTCCACGTCACCGGCGATCGAGCCTACACCTGGGATCAAATCTTCCGAGCCATGGGCGAGGCATTGGGCATCACGCCACGAATCGTCCATGTGCCAACCGATACCCTCGTGCGCTACAAGCCCGAGTGGGCCGGCCCACTCTTGGGAGACAAATCCTGGTCCGCCCTGTTCGATCTGACCAAATTGAAGCTGGCGGTCGGAGAATTCGAGTGCCAGATGGACCTCTCCGATGGCCTGCAGCAGGCCGCCAAGTACGTCCGCCGTCGCGTAGAGCAAATGACGCCGGACCTGGAGTTGCATGCCCTGGTAGATCGCATCGCCGAGGAGCAGTCGCAGCTAGGCGCATAAGCCCCCGCTCCATAACCAAGACCTTGCTTCATATGTGCCACTGCCAGCGTAGTCTCCTCGAGCCAGAACACGACAGCGAATCTCGATTCAGCATAGCGCCCCTCGCCACATCGTAGCACGAGGCGTCCCGCCCGTGCGCGTTCTATCTGCGTTGATCTCCGTGTATCTGCAGCCCAACTGTGGCATGGGCAGCTTGCCCATGTACTCCCATCTGTGCACGTCCACCTCTGCCAAGGACAAAAAGGGGTCAAAACATATTTAAAGGACAAAAAGGGGTCAAAACATATTTAACCATCCAGACCTCGAAATGTGCTTTGACCCCTTTTGCGGTTCTCTCGAAATGTGCTTTGACCCCTTTTGCGGTTCTGAACTGCCTACTGGCGAGCCGATGGCTCATCCGTCACAATTATCGGCCATCGAAAGGTAATCATAATCATGAGGGAGGCCCACATGGGTAGGCAACTTGGCGCATTAGCCCCGATCATCCTGCTGACGCTCGTCATAGCGGGTTGCCAGCGGGAACAACCGAAGGCCTCCCTGCAAACACGGCCCCAAGGCCAAGAGACGCCGCAGGCTACACTTCGGAAATTTCATCGTGCAATGACAGAGAACGATGTCGTTGCGGCTATTGAATGCTATACGGGACCGAAGGGTTATGAAGGGATGGTAAAAGCGGGTTTGGTCTATACCAGAAGCGTATGGGCATTTCACGACGCCTTGGAAAAGGTCTACGGGCCCTCGGCTGTCACCCAATACAAAGAGGCGAAGACAGACCCTGCGGGCGACTTTGACGTAGTTCCCAGGAGCGTCGAATCGCTTGATCTAGAGAGAATCTCGGTCGATGGGGACACCGTGGTCGCTTGGGATCCGGATCGGAAGGAAGAGACCACTTTGGTTAGGCGAGATGGGGTCTGGAGAATCGACGCTGGGCAAGCGGACGTTCGCGTTCAGACGCGGATACTCGAGGCCTCGGCCGACATCGCTGCACAAGCCATACATGAGATGGGGAGGAATGGCCAGACGATTCCACAACTGAAGCAGAGTTTGGGGAAACGCATCCTTCGCGTAGTCCTGCAAACGAAATGATCGCCCCGTCACAAAAGCGTAACAATGACGGCGAGTAAAGCCCAGGACCCGCATATGAAAGCCATCGCCATCGTTCTATTGTGCATCGCTTCCGCGGTCGTCTACGGCATCCTCCACGACCAGATCACCGCCCGCCTCTGCGTGGAGTACTTCACGATCGGCCAAGACAAAAAGGGGGGCAAAGCGTATTTTAACATCCAGACCGCGAAATGTGCTTTGGCCCCGTTTTGCGGATCCCCGAACGCCATGAGGGCTCCCCCAGGCTGGTATCCAAAACCTTGCCAGCCAGTTTCTTTTAGCTAGTCTATCCCGCCCATGCCCTTTCTGATCTGCGTTCATCTGCGGCAATACAAGGAGTGCCATCGGCCTCACCCGCCCATGCCCTTCTTCATTCGTGGATATTCGTGCAGATTCGTGGGCCCCTCTTCTTCCCCATCCCGCGTGCCCCGCCTGGATTGCTCGACGACTCATCAAGGTGCCGACGTCCGCTGAATAAGCAGCGCCGCCCAATGCTCCGCCAGGAGGGAGTCGCCCGTCGAATCGCTGGGGAGCTGCCCAACAATCTGGTCCCCCTCCGTCAGGTAAGCACGCTTGGCCAGACGCACCAGCGGATTGCTCGGAGATACCGGCGAGGACGTCGCCGGAACAGCCCCGCCAATCGATCGCGAAAGAAAGCCAATCTTCAGACCCGGAGGAATGCGACCGCTAAACGAAAGGGGCTGCCCATCAGCGCGGCAGAGAAGCGAGAGCCCCATGGCATCGCAATCGGCGGGATCCTCGAAGAAAGGCCAAGTCGTGTCGAGCCAAGGCACTTGGGCGATGGTGACACTGGGCGAGGCGTAGTAGTGCCACAAATCCACCTGGGCCAACTTATCACGCAGGACGATCACCTGGCCATCGCGAAGCAGCACCGCCGAGCGGTTCTTCCACCACAGGCCCAGCAGCAGGACTACCGTAGCCGAGAGCAAAACCAGCAGGAGAACCGTCCAACGCGTGCGAACCAGCGACAAGACCAGCAGCAGAAGCGAGCAAATGACGGCAGAAAGCACAATGCGCCGGCGGAAGGCAACGGGCCATTCGGCCCGCCAGCCTTGCACGGGGACAAATGCCGCGGGGAGCACGCCGGCGAATTGAGGGCCGGCCAGATCGGGGATTAAGATCCAGTAGTTGCCGCGGGATGACCAGGGCCAATCGGAGTTGGGAGGCCCTTGGCCGCGAACGGCGATGAGCGTGCCACCGGCCAGGAGGGCCGCAAGCTTGGACTGGCCAAGTTGTTGCGCCATGGGCTGATCAAGCACTACGGCATCCAACGCCTGCCAGGCCGCGATGGGCCCGGGCAAAGGCGTGGCAGGGTCCAGGCGAATGGGAATGACCGTCTTGTCCGGGAAGAGCTGGCGCGCAAAGGGCAGGTCATCGGCAACCAGTCCCACCAGGCACTGGTCCGGCTGCAAGGCCCGCAGGGAGGACTGGAGAGTTCCCTGGGTTCCGCCGGCGGTCCAGTGGAGCAATCGCAGAGTATTGTCCAGGGGAAATAGCGGGATGATCCCATCAAGGCGGGTCTGATCCGCATTGATCTGTGTGGGGATGACGCCTTGGCCTTGGAGGAATAGCGTCGACGTTTGCTCGGCCATCACGCGCACGGGCATGTACCGGCCAGGCCGGTAATACCCTTCCAGCGGCAAGGACATTTCCACCGCTGCCTGCGCTGGACTGCTTATCCAGATCAGCGAGAGACAGAGAAACAGAAAGGACACAGGCCGCATGGGATAGGTCGATTATGCTCGGTTGCACCGCCGCGAACAAGGCATGGCGTGAGAACGGCAACCAGGATAGTTCCGCTGGACTTGCCCGAGCCAACACCCCTAAAAGCTATAGCGGACCAACTCAACCGAGTAGACCCGCCCTGGTTCCAAGAGGCGGTTTCAGAACCTGGAAGAGGTCGGGGTCGTCGCTTCGCTCCGAACCCGGCGAGGAGGTTGTGAAACCACTTTTGCACACTCATGGGCAGATCACAGGAGATTCTTGTCATGCGTGAGTTCACCCTGCTGGCTTTGGTCACCTCGTTGTGGGTTTCGGCTGGATCGCACGCAGCCGCAGAGGCTGGCGAGCAAAAGCAGCCGGCCTCGGTGCTCGATTTCACGGTGAAGGACATCGATGGCCAATCGGTGGATCTGGCCAAGTACAAGGGACAGGTGCTGCTGATCGTGAACACTGCCAGCAAGTGCGGCTATACCCCGCAATATGAGGACCTGCAGAAAGTGTACGAGAAGTACCGGGACAAAGGTCTGGCGATTCTGGCGTTCCCAGCCAATGAGTTCGGGCAGCAGGAGCCGGGGACAGATTCCCAGATCAAGGAGTTCTGTTCCTCGAATTATCACGTGACGTTCGATCTGTTCTCGAAGATCGTCGTCAAAGGCGACCAGCAGCATCCGCTGTATCAGTTTCTCACCCGTGAGCAGACCAACCCGGACTTTGGCGGCGCGATCAAATGGAATTTCACGAAGTTCCTGGTATCGCGCGAAGGGAAAGTGGTGGCGCGGTTTGAGCCGAAAGCGAAGCCGAGCGATGAGCAGGTGATCAAGGCGATCGAGGAGCAGCTGGCCAAGTAGCCCTGATCGCGAACGTGAAAAAGCCCCGCATATCCATGCGGGGCGCTGTCGCACTCATACAAATCACCTGAAAGCCGCATCACATGCCAAGCTTGACCGCCAGTCGCAGCGTTTCGGCAACGCTCCAGGCTTGCGCCGGACAAGCAATGGGACGGTGCGGCTCATCGCCTTCGAAACACTCGCTGAGCTGGCCGATGCATCCCTGGTTGAGGTGATCCACCAGCGGCTGGAGCCAGACGCGGGCCTGACGCTGGGCATCGGGCGAATTCTCGTGCACGCGCAGGTAAGCATCGAGGAAGCCGCCGATGAGCCAGGGCCAAACGGTGCCATTGTGGTAGGCGCGATCGCGCTGCACGGGCGAAGTGCCGAATCGGCCCTGATAATTCGGATCTCCGGGAGCGAGCGTGCGCAGGCCATAGGGCGTCAGCAGTTCGCGGCGGACCACCTCCACAACCGCATGCTGCTGATCGTGACTGAGCGGGCTGTGGGGCAAGCTGACCGCGAAGATCTGATTGGGGCGAATGCTCGGCTCGCGACGCTTGTCCTGCACCACGTCGCACAGACCCCGGAATGGATTGAGCCAGAAGGCCTTCACGAAGCTCTCGCGGACCTTGGCGGCCAAATCCTCCTCGCCGATACACTTCAGGGCATTGTACCAGAGGGCATTGATCTCGACGGCCTTGCCATGGCGCGGCGTAAAGACGGTGTCGCCGTGCTTGGCATCCATCCAGGTAAGCTGGGTGGAGGGATCGCCGGCGGTGATGAGACCATCGGCTTCGTCCATTTTGATGTTGAAGCGGGTGCCGTGGCGATACCCTTTCACGATCGCGCGGCAGGCATCGAGCAAACGCATGTTGAAGGTGTCGTGATCGCCGGTGTGGCGAAGATACTCGTAGCAGGCGTGAATGAACCACAGGCTGGCATCGACGGTGTTGTAGTGGGGCTCGTTGTTGTAGTCATCGAAGCGGTTGGGGATCATTCCTTCACTGACGTACTCAGCGAACAAGGAGAGGACCTGGCGGGCTTCGGTGTAGCGGCCAGTGCTCAGGAGCAGGCCGGGCAGAGAGATCATGGTGTCGCGGCCCCAGTCGGCAAACCAGGGATAGCCGGCGATGATGGTGGAGCCAGGCTGGCCATTGGGCTGGCGGCGATCGACGACGAAATCCGCCGCGGCCCGGGCCAGCCGCTGCACGGTTGGCGTCGGCGGGAGTTGGATGCGATCTTCGGCGCTGGGATAGTTAGCCACGACCGAAGCATTCTGGAGGGCGGCCAAGGGATCGGGATGGCGGGCCAAGGCCTCATCCCAGTTGCAGGGACCCAAATCATCCTCAAGGCTAGCCCAGAGGGTCACGGTTAACGGGCCTCGGGTTTTGACGATCAGTTCGCCGGGAACGAACAGGTCCTCGGTGTCGTTGAGCCCTCGTTCGGTTTCAACCGCATACGTGTGGCCATACCACCAGTCGGAGCGAGGGGTGAATTGCCCGGCATCGGTGCGCAGGCGCAGCTTGTTATCGGCCTCGCTGACCGACAGTTCCCAGGCATCACAATTCACGTGGAACTTCGTGCCGGCTGCGCGACGAAGCGAATGGAAATCGCGCAGGCTGATGAAGGGCAGCAAATGCAATTCGACCGCGCGATTGTCTTTGGGCTCGATCGTATAGCGGATAGCGGCCGTGTTGCGCTGCCAGACCAGTTGCACTTCTTTGGTGATGCGAACGTCCTGGACAACGTATTCCCAGCGGGCGGTGCGATCCAATTCAAATCGCTGCAGGAAACGCTCGCCGCGGGGGTGGAAGGAATGGCCAAACTGGTTGACCGACAGTTCCACGAACTCATCGGTGCGGCCATCGAGATAAACCAGTTCGCCGATGCGGTTCAGGGCCATGACGCGCCCGACCGGGGGCAAGGTGGCGGCGCAGAGCAAGCCGTGATAGCGGCGGGTGTTGCAGCCCACCACGGTGGAGGATGTGAACGCTCCCGTGCCATTGGTCAGAAGCCATTCATAGCTCAGGAACGGATGTAGCTCGCCTCGGGTTTCGATCGAATAAAGCGACATGGCCGGAGTGTAATCGAGGGGATCGCTTCAGGGTAGACCGAGACGATTACACTTGCTGCGCAATGAACCCAACAGGGGATCGGGGGCGGCGGTTGGGTAGCGTTCTATTGCGTTGGCTGGTTATTGGGCGGGCATATTATCGTCAGCAACCTGGACAATAATTCTCCCGTTTTTCGGTGAGACGCATCGCCGAAGAGGGTAGATCCTTTGCATAGCGTCCCCAATGGCAAAGCCCACGGACGGCCATCCAGGACCCTCCGTGGGCTTTGATTGCTGCGTCTGCTGCATTCTCTTGACCGCGTTCTACTGCGCCACTTCCACCTTGATGGTGTGCCGCACCGGGACGACGGTGGCGGCGGCGTTGTCGGACAATGCCTTCTGGCGAGCTTGGACGGCCTTGGCGACCCGTTCGAGAGCCGGGCCCTCGTCCGGCGCGGCACTGCGATAGGCCGGCAATTCGTGAAGCAGGACCTTATGCAGCGTGGTTTCGTAGTTCTGCTGGGTGCGAACCGCCTGCTCCACCTTCTGGAACTGTGCGCCGAAAGGATTATCGAGGAACTCCGCAGCCAAATTGATGCCCTTGGCCAAATCGGCAGCGGCGAACTCCTTGGTGGCCTGGCCCCAGGTGACCTTCACCCGGCCGGCGGTAGCGCCCCTGACCACGAGCTTGAAGCGATTCAACTCTTCATTAAACGGCAGGAACTCCAGCACGCCGCGGCTGGAACTGGGGGAAGCGGGGTCGCCGAAGAAGCAGAAGGGATAGCGTGTGCTTTCGACTTCAACGGCGCCACCTTGGCAGGAGAGGATCTTGTGGCCTGGGGTGGCCTGTGCCTTGTCGGCGGCCAGATCGACCGTGATCGTTCCGATGTTGCCATCGCAACCCATGGCCTTGAGGAAGGCATAGGCCATGACCAGATGCCCATTACGCGCCGGATGCACGCCATCGCCACCGGCGAGGTTGTAGTCATGGCCATACTTGGCTTTGGTCTTGGTCATCACGTCCATCATGGGATCGAAGACATTGGCGAACAGGACCCCTTCCTCCTGCGCCACCCCTTTGGCGATGTCGCGCAGGGCGGCGAGGGTCTTGTTGTACATGACAGCCTGCTCGGGGCTCCTGCGGAACGTGTCGGCATCAACCACGCCAGGCGAGCCGACGATGATCATCCGGACGCCGGCCTTCTTGAGCGTCTGGACAATGCCTTTCTGGGCGTTCTTGTAGCGAGTAGCCTTTTCCTCGGTCATTGGCGAATAACCGCCGTCGTTCATGCCGTAGCAAGTGGTAGCCACGTCAGGCTTGCACCAGAGCACGTCGTTGGCCATGCGGCCCAGGAATCCCCAGGAGGTCTCGCCACCCCAGCCGAATTGCACGCTGCGGACCTGGGCGGCCGGCTGGCACATCAGCAGGTAATTCTCGATCAGGACCGAGTAATCCTTCTGTTCCGTGATGGAGTCGCCGCAGATGGCCACCCGATCGCCCTCCCGCGGGCTATCGGCAAAAGCCAACGCAGGCAAAAACGCCGCAACGAGCAGCAACACCAAACCGTAGACGCGGTTCTTTAAGCTCATAGGATCTCCGTTGTACGTGTTCCACCAAGACAGGACCGAGCACTCACCGCGAGCATTGTCGGTTGGGGGGAAGCGATTTTCAAATAGCGTGCGCTACTGGCGAGCCGTGTGAGCATGTGTGAAAGGTGCTTCCAAGCCGGACCGGAGTGTAGCGAAGGTCCGGATCATCTGGGTATTGGAGAGGATCCGGACCTGCGCTGCGCTACAGTCCGGCTTGGGGATTGTTCGGGAGAGTTCTGCGGATCGAACCGCTTGGGGCATGACCATGGCACCCGAGAACCTTTGTGGCACAGTTCTTACAACCGCCTCGGAGTATTAGCCGTGAGCCGCGTTGGCCGGCTCGGGTGAGCGAGGAGAGGCGGCGGTTCCCCCCATCATCTGGATCGCCAATTTCGCCACATTCATCGAGGCGCCGGGTCGATCCAGCTTCTGGACCATGTTCATGAGCTTTCGCTGCTGATCGGCCAGCTTCTCGGGATGACGAAGCAGATCGATCGCATACTCCGCCACAGGCCGATTCGAGCCATACCAGGGAATGAACTCGCGGACGATGTGCTGGCGATCGCCGGACAGCAGGTTCACCAGCGAGAAGGTGCGGGCCGGGACCAGCCAGCGCCCAATCAGATGCCACAGCAGCGGGTTCATGCGATAGACGACGACCATCGGGATGCCATAGCCGGCCGTATGCAGCGTGGCCGTGCCCGAGACGGTGAGGCACAAATCGCACTGGGGCACCAGCTCGTTGAACCGCCCTTCGCCCCATTCACAGGGAAAGGCATTCTTTGGGGTTGGGCCGGCCGGAGCATTCCGGGGTGCCAGAGCCTGCAGCTGTTCTTGAACCACCAAGGACGTTGCCGGTGTGGTGGGCACCAGGAAGCGAGCCTGGGGGAACGCCTGAAGGATCTGCCGGGCCACATCCAGCAAATGAGGGAAATTGGCCGCCGCCTCCGAGT
>JBLNDH010000170.1:0-6464 GCA_050261455.1 Bacillota bacterium | reverse complement strand
TGCAGATGCGTGACGACCGGGACGCCGGACTTCGGCCAGCCCGGCGGATTGGCCCAGTGAAGGGTCGTGTCCACCGGAAGCAGGTGGGGCAGGGGGTTGCCCTGGGCATCGACCAAGTTGTTGATCCAGCGCACGTTGATCGGGGTGCCCTGTTCCGCCTCAAAAGTGGCACCTGGATAACTGCCGTTGTAGCCCCAAACGCTCGTCCGGAGTGGGGACTGGGTAGTGGGATCAAATAGGCCAAGTTGCTGCCGGAACTGCGATATCGACACCACGTAATCGGTGCCGCCAAGCGTCGTCGGCTGCATGATCGGCGGCTTACCGGTCAGCTCATTGACAAACCGGGGCTGCGTGGACGGATCTAATAAAGCGGCGTTTAGGAATACGCGACTCTCCAATGCCTCCATCATGAGGACCCGGGTGATCTGTTCTCGGCACGTCGGGGTGGAGCGTTGGAACAACATGGGAACTCTCAGAGCAAACAACCTCCTGCCTCAACCAGTCACACACAGGCATAGCCTCAAGGGAATCCCACGCAATGGCGAGCACGGCCGGCCGCAGCGATGACTTGTATCTTCTCATTGTGGGCGTTAAGCCCCAGGCTTGTCAGCGCCTGCGCGATCAGCTATGCCGTATATTTTGCGGAATTGGATTGTGATCCATAGTTCCTGGCTGCCCGCCTGCCCCCCGGCGCGGCTTGCGAATGTGCCGCCTCGATGAGGCGCTCGGGCCACCCACCAGAGTATCTGGTCCATGAGGACAGCCTACGATCATTCCCCGTCTTTCGGAATCGCGGCATGCGCCCGCCGGCGGGCTCGGGTTTGTGGTCGAAACATGAGCAGCTCAACCCTGCCGGTAAAACCCCTCGGAGTTGATGGGGTTGGCTCAAACCGACCCTGAACTGACGTTTTCGAAGGCACCAGAGCGTATTTGCCCTCAGTTCAAATCCTGTCCTGGGCATGACGAAGGCGACCGAAATTCGGTCGCCTTTTCTATTGGCTCAATGCCGTAACCTACGCAATTTCCGTCACTTACGCTTGTAGTTTTCACTCGCTGCTGGGGCCGAATGCGGGTGAGTGCAACGGCGAAACTACTGGTAGAAGCCGCCGAACCTACTGGTAGAAAGGCGGTCGTCAGACCTATCGACGTGCTGACTTCCGCTACCGCAGGCAGACGAGGCCAGTCGGCCCCACCGTCACCGCCAGCCGTTCGTTCTCGCGGACAAGGTGGGCAACGCTCTTTTGGAACACCAGCGTCGCTGAACGCCCTCTGTCTGGACCAGTCCGAGGGTCGTAGCGAGCCTGAAGGACTTCGCCGCGCAGGTCAACTTTCACCTCGGCCCGATGGTCTGGGAAGAACTTCTTGGCGAGCCTCGGCAGGCGGATACGGCGATTCTCCATGTCTATTGGCGTGACTGTCTGCGTTTTCCCAACATCGCCGTCCTCATGGCTTGGTGGCGGCAAGGCGTAATGGCCGCCGACACGCTCGGTGACGCGAAGATTCAAGAGCCTTGTGTAGAAGTCGACGGAGCGGTCCAGGTCACGGACCTGGAGGTGGACATGGCCGAGTTTGGTCTGGTACATGGCGGCTCCTTGTCGTCTGGGGAATTTAAGGTTTGCTTGGGCGTCAGAAGCCGCCCCTGCCGCCATACCCGCTTCACCGGCCAATCCGGGCAGCGAGTCCGTCCGCAAGGCCATCCTCTGCAAACGCATCGCTGGTGAAGCGGACGGGAGAGCGCTTGCCGTCTTGGTGTTGCAGCCCGTACCATCGTGCCCATGGTCGAGTCTGGAATCCTCGGTCGGAGACTTTCAGGGGAACACCAAGAATGAAGAGTTTTACTGCTTTGATGTCGATTGCATGGATGGCGGCGGCGCTCTGCGGTTGCAGCCCATCGAATCATGCCGTTGTTGATGAGGATCCAACGGTGATTGAGATCAAGGGCACCGTCGCAGCTCCGGTCCAGGGGTATTACATTCGCAACGGCAAGCGCATCGGCCTGCCTGGCGTGTTGCCCATCACCATCTGCGAACCGGGGGTTTCACAAGTCGCGGTTCGCAAGGTCAATGCTCAGGACAACCTTACCGTGTCGGCCCAACGCCCCGGCATGTATGGCGGTTACAGCATACCGCCCGGTGTCGCAGACGGGGTTCTGGTGAACTTGGCCCAGGGTTTCAGCGCATCAGTCCTCACGCCGCAGGAGTCACTTGCCGTGCCGCCCGAGAACTCGCTGATGGTCATTGCCCCTTACTGGTACGAGGGCACCTGGGTGTTTGACGACCCGAAGATGGGGTTGGTGCGTGAGCCGTTTGTGCGCGGAGTGCCGGAGATGATCAACGTCCTGGTCAGTGACATCCTCGACGCGAAGTCGGGATTTCGTATGACCTTTTCGGCAAAGCCATTCCCAGGTTGGCAGAAGAAGCTGGTTTGGGTTCGAGCTGCTGACGGAGGGAACTACTACCGGCTCGAAGACGGGTCGATGGAGGGCTGGAGCTGCCCGGCACTTTACAAATACTTCAGCGAAGCCCCCAAGGAGATATATGTGAGAGCAGAGCCGAAGATGCGATAGTCCGCTAATGGGCCTGACGATTCATCACAGCCTGAAGTTCAACGCGAAGACCGCCGCTGAAGCTCGTGCCATGATCGAGCAGCTTCATCTTTACGCCCGCGAATTGTCGTTCGCGGACGTAGGGGAGGTCATTGAGTTTCAAGGCACGGGCGACTGCGATGCCCAACTCCCTCCAGCTCTTGGCAAATGGCTACTGATCCAAGCCGCCCGGCCGATCAGCGTTATTGTCGATGGCGAAGAGCATTGGGAAGTCGTATCCCCCAGCACCTCATCGCCTTCAGCATCGATCCAGGCGACGGCTGCGAGCAGGCGAACATTGGCCTATGCCGTTACCCCAAGACCGTCGGGATTGACGGACAAGAGATCAGCACCGGCTTGAACGGCTGGTGCTGGTCGAGCTTCTGCAAAACGCAGTACGCCAGCAACCCAGCGTGCGGCGGGATCGACAACTTTCTCCGCTGCCACTTGGGCCTTGTCCAACTACTCGACCATGCCGACGAGTTGGGGATCCTGGGAGAGGTAAAAGACGAGAGCGGATATTGGGAACAGCGGGACAAGGCGGCGCTGGTGAATGAAATCAACCGCTGGAACAACATGGTGGCCGGTGCCTATGGCGCGTTGAAGCATGCGATACAGGACGGCAACGAGGGGGCGGCTCTGGAAGCTGAGATCGCCAAGTACCCGAACTTCGAGCATCTGGAAGCCGAGGGGCGGCTTGAAAAGGACAAGGAATAGGCCTCATGCTCTGGTTGATCGGTGATGTTCACGGCGAGATCGCCTCCTACGAGCGCATCTGCCGCCGTCTGCATAAAGCGGACCTGGAGGCCGTAACCATCCAGGTTGGCGATATGGGCGTGGGCTTCAAGGGTGTCCGCGCACCAAAGTGCGGCCCCAATGATTTCTGGATTGCCGGCAACCACGATGATGCTCTGGTCTGCGAGAAATGCCCCGGCAATCTGGGGGACTACGGCGCTCGAGAGTTCTGCGGGTACAAGACGTTCTTCCTGCGCGGTGGCATGAGCAGCGACCGGCATCTGTGAACCGAGGGGGAAACCTGGTGGGCCTACGAGGAACTGACCGACCAGCAGTTTGTCGAGGCCATTCAACTGTACAGGGAGACGCAGCCGGAAGTGGTGGTCAGCCGTCATATCTTCGCCGCGAACCCAAAGATGAATCCTGCCGCCCAGTTCCCCCTTGAGGAGTTGACCACGCCTGAGGTCTGGGAACAGCTCCATGTCCAAGTCTTTCGTGTCAGAGACGGCGTCCGGCAGCTTGACTCCTTCCTGATTCAGAATGAAAACGTGACGCCCCTGGGGGTGGGCTTTGGCGGATACGGCATCATGTCCATGTGCGTCACGGACCTCGACGCCGATGGCCAGCCGGAGCTGGCCTTCACCTACTCCTGGGGGTCGGGGATACATCGAAGCCATCTGTGCGTCTGGACAGGAGGATCGGCCTGGGTCGATGCCGCTGTGGCGCTCCGCGACTATGACCTCTCGCTCTCCAAGATGGACGGCCACGGCGTGCAACTGGACTACGGCACCTACGACCCCGGCACCAACAAGGTCAGCGTCACTGGCACATTTGGCGACATCATCTATACGAAGACCTCGGGCAAACCTGAGTTGAGTGTTCGATTGCGGCAGGGACTTCCTCGGGACGTGGAGCAATGCGCTTGGGCGTCCAAGCCCACCACGAATCCAGCACAACCTTCGACCCGCAGCGGCAAGTAGTCGGCGGTTTGGACGGGCCGTTTCATGCCGTCGAACCTACTGGTATGACCCATCGAACCTACTGGTATTTGCCTCTGATCGCATAGCAAACGCCATTTTCAATATCTGGCTCAAGATGGCGTTGCCAGTTCAAATCCTGTCCTGGGCATGAATGAACCCATCGCTCGAGAGGCCGGAGGGTTAGTCTTTTGTAGGCAACGGCTTACAGTCTGTTTTGGGCTCAAACCCATAGCGATCGGTGTCCGGCTTGGCTCGTGGGGAATTGGGGCCTGCTCGACACCAAGGCAACGCTTGGATACGATCGCTCCCGCGTGAGCTTCCGATTCGTCGCCAATGACGCATGTCCGCAATTGGCAGGCGGATCCTATTTCCACGGAAATAACGGAGAGCCATCAATGAGTAGAACTATTTGGTCCAGCAACAGCCTTCCCAAGATCGGCATTCGTCCAGTGATCGATGGCCGTCGCCGCGGCGTGCGCGAGTCCCTGGAAGAGCAGACGATGAATATGGCCAAGAGCGCCGCCCGGCTGATTTCCGAGGAACTGAAGTATCCGGATGGCACTCCGGTTCAATGCGTGATCGCGGACACCAACATCGGCGGGTGCGCAGAGGCGGCAGCGTGCGAAGCGAAGTTCGAGCGGGAGAACGTCGGCGTGTCGCTTACGGTAACGCCCTGCTGGTGCTATGGCACGGAGACGATGGACACCAATCCTTACCTGCCCAGGGCGGTGTGGGGATTCAATGGCACGGAGAGGCCGGGCGCGGTCTACCTGGCGGCGATGCTGGCGGGTTACGCGCAGAAGGGTCTCCCGGCTTACGGCATTTACGGCCGCGAGGTGCAGGACCGCACCGACACGTCAATTCCGGCGGATGTGAAGGAGAAACTGCTTCGCTTCGCCAAGGCGGGGCTTGCGGTGGCGATGATGCGTGGCAAGTCCTATCTGTCGGTCGGCACGTCGGCCATGGGCATTGCCGGCTCATTCGTTGATCCGGACTTCTTCCAGGACTACCTGGGGATGCGCACCGAGAATGTCGATATGTGCGAGATGGAGCGCCGGATTGCCGAAGGCATTTACGACAAGGCTGAATACGAGAAGGCCTTGGCGTGGACCCGCAAGCACTGTCTGGAAGGCAAGGACTACAACAAGAAGGAACTGCAGAAGTCGCGTGCCGCGAAGGATGCGGACTGGGAATACGTCGTCAAGATGGCCCTTATCGTGCGTGACCTGATGGTCGGAAACCCGACGCTGGCGCAGATGGGCTTTGGTGAAGAGGCGCTGGGCCGCAACGCGATCGCTTCGGGCTTCCAGGGGCAGCGGCAATGGACCGACCACTGGCCGAACGGCGATTTCCTCGAGGCGATCCTCAACAGTTCGTTCGACTGGAACGGCATCCGCGCCCCGTACATCGTGGCGACCGAGAACGACTCGCTCAACGGCGTGTGCATGTTGCTGATGTACCTGTTGACCAGCCGCGCCCAGATTTTCGCGGATGTGCGCACCTATTGGAGCCCGGAGGCGATCGAGCGTGTTACCGGCGAGAAGATGACGGGCAGGAACGCCAATGGCGTCATTCACCTGCTCAACTCGGGGGCCGCCTGTCTGGATGCCTGCGGCAAGCAGCGTGATGGCGGCAAACCGGCGATGAAGCCCTTCTGGGAGATCACCCCGGCAGAGGCCAGCGCATGCCTGCAGGCGACGCGGTGGGAACCGGCGAACGTCGAGTATTTCCGCGGCGGCGGCTATTCTTCGAGTTTTCTCTCCGAAGGCGGCATGCCGATGACCATGACGCGTATCAGCCGCGTGAAGGGTCTGGGACCGGTGCTGCAGATCGCCGAAGGCTGGTCCACCGACCTGCCGGGAAAGGTCAGCGAGATTTTGATGGCCCGCACCGACCCGACCTGGCCGTGCACGTGGTTCGTGCCTCGCCTGACGGGGAAGGGCGCGTTCCGCGACGTGTACAGCGTGATGAACAACTGGAGCGCGAACCACGGCGCGATCAGCTACGGGCACATCGGGGCCGACTTGATCACGCTGGCGGGGATGTTGCGAATCCCCGTTGCCATGTCCAACGTGCCGGAGGAGGCTATCTTCCGTCCCCACGTGTGGGGCATGTTCGGCGTGGATGACCCGATCGGCGCCGACTACCGCGCCTGCAAGACATTT
>JBLNDH010000169.1:0-9824 GCA_050261455.1 Bacillota bacterium | reverse complement strand
AAGGAGATCACCAAGGCCGGCGGCTCGCTGGCGATCACCCGCGCCCGCTACGCGGCGGATGGCATCGACTTCGATGAGCGAGTCAAAGAGGAATACCGGAAGAACATGATCCAGATCTTCTATTACAAGAAGGTCTTCCCGAAGGTGCAGATTTCGGCCGAGGATATGCGGCGGTTTTACGAGCTGAACCTGGACCGGATGTTCACGGAGAAATCCGAAGTGCTGTTCCGGATGATCCGCGTCTCGGTGAAAGATGCCGGCGGCGTGAAAGACGCCTGGGACAACATGAAGAAAGTGCAGGAAATGCTGGCTCGGGGCGATAGTTTTGCGGACGTGGCGGCCAGCAAATACAACGACCGCGTCTATGCCCGGCAGCGTGGGTATAGGGATGTGAAGCGCGACGAGACGGGCCAGGTTCTCCGCGACGACAAGGGTGAGCCCGTGGGGGCGTGGTACCAGAAGGGCGCCATGAAGGAAGAGGATCTGGAAAAGGCCATCTTCGAGCTCAACGTTGGCGAGATGACCAGCGTCATCGATGGCGGCGATGCCCTCTACCTGGCCAAGCTCGAAGGCAAAAAGGCCGGCAGCGTCAAGGCGATTGAGAGCGAAGAGGTCCAGAAGGAGATCTTTCGGCTCATGACCGCGGAACAGCGTGGGGAGCTTCGCCGAAAGGAACAGAAGAAGCTGATGGACGCCTCCGTGACCCGCACCGACGATCAGGCGGTTGAAACCACCATCGAAATGGCCATGCAGAAGTACGCGATCTGGAACCGCTCCGAGAAACCCGCCCAATCCGCGGCGGTGGAGACCGGCAAGTAGCGCGACGCTCTTGGCGGGCTGCGATTGGGGCAGTGGTTTCCCAAACGAGAGAAGATCCGGGTCTTCGCTTACGCTCCGAACCCGGCGTGGAGAGAGAAATCGGGTAGTGCTGGGTAAATCGCAGCGCGCCCTTCCAGGCGACCGCTACGTCGGTGTGACGCCGCGCTAATACTTGGCCCACTTGGCAACGGGGAACAACGGCTTTAGAGAACCATCCCGGGTGTAATCGACTCGACGATCCGGCGGGCGACATCGACGGCGGCCAAGCCTTCCTCGGCGGTGACCACCGGGGGGGTCCGGTCGGTGACCGAGGTCACAAACGCATCCAGCTGTGCCCGCAGGGGCTCGACATCATCGATGTCCAACTCCTCGACCTTCACAATATCCGGGTAGTTCAACTGCGTGATGTCGTGGATTTCCCCCGCCCGGATGCGGGCGACGGCGGCACGCACGGCCTCCAGGTTGCCGCTGCGATGGGCCACGATCCCATACCGCTTCTGGTAATCCAGCGAAACGTATGCATCGCGGCTGAAGACCCGCAGCTTGCGATCGGTCTTCAATGCCAATCGCGACGCCGTCAGGTTGGCCACGCACCCATTCTCGAAGGTGATGCGGGCGTTGCAGACATCTTCCACGTCGCCAATGACACTCACGCCCACGGCATCGATCTTCTTCACTGGCGAGCAGGCCAGCTTCAGGACGATGTCGATGTCGTGAATCATCATGTCCAGCACGACGCCAACGTCGATGCTGCGGAAGGTCATCGGGCTGATGCGCGTCACCTCGATGAAGCGGGGTTCGATATTCAGCCGCTCCATGGCGCGAACCGCCGGGTTGAATCGCTCGATATGCCCCACTTGCACTGTCGCCGAATATCGTCGCGCCAAGTCGACGATTTGCTTGCCTTCCTTCACGTCCCCAGCCAGGGGTTTTTCGATCAGACAGGCGATGCCGGACTCAAGGAACGGGACGGCCACCGACAGGTGATGGTGGGTGGGTACGGCGATGGTGACCGCCGACACCTTCTGCATCAGATTGTCCACGCGGTCGAAGGCATCGCAGTGATATTCAGCCGCGACCGCTGCCGCAGCTTCGGGGTTGGTGTCATACACGCCCACCAGCTTGACCGTGGGCATCTGCGAATAAACGCGTGCGTGCAGCTTGCCCATGTGCCCACAACCGATCACGGCGACAGGCAGACGCCCATTGCTGTTGGAGCCTGTATGGCCAGATAGACGGTTCAAAGCTGTTCACTCCGATGTGTGAAACTTATTTCAAATCCCGAGTCCTTGGGCGGCCGCCTGACGGTTCAATTCTGAAACTCGTTTCTGGTCGGGGTGCCTTTCATTTGGCGCGGCGCGATTCGAGGTAGCGGCCGTACTTGCCCATGTCCCGCTGGCGGAGAAATTCCACCAGACGTTTGACGTGCTGGTTCAAGCCATTCAGTGTGTCGAACTCTGCCAAGGCGGTTGCGAACGGCTTGTCGCGGTAGAACAGGCGGCGAATCGCTTCATCGATGGCGTCGATGTCGGCTGGATCCATGCCGGCCCGCTCCAGGCCGACCTTGTTCAACCCGCGCACTTCGTCAGCCCCGTCTACTTTGACATAAGGCGGCACATCGTGATGGATGCGGGAGAACGCGCACAGAAAAGCGTATTCGCCCACCGACACGAAATGGTGAATCCCCACGGCACCCGCCATCGCCACGTAGTCGCCGACGATCACGTGGCCGGCCAGCATGACATTGTTGGCAATCGTGCAGTGCGATCCCAACTGAACATCATGTCCGACGTGGGCGTTGACCATGAGCAGGTTGTTATCGCCGATCCGCGTGATCCCGCCGCCCTTTTCCGTGCCCACGTGCGCGGTCACCGCCTCACGCATCTGGTTGCCGTTGCCGATCTCCAGTCGCGTGGGGGCCCCCTTATACTTGCGATCCTGCGGCGGCTCGCCGAGCACGACGTTGGGGTAGATGATGTTGTCACGCCCCAACGTGGTGTGGCCCATGATGGTTACGTTGTTGAGCAGGCGGCAGCCTGCTCCGATCGTCACATCCGGGCCGATGACGCAAAATGGACCGACTTCGACGTCGTCAGCTAACTGGGCCTTCGGATCAACAATAGCATGAGGCGAGATCTTCATAGGCAATCAATCACAGGGGTTCCGCGTCAACGAGCATGAACTTGATGTCGGCTTCGGCGGCAAGTTTATCCTGCACGAATGCCTTGCAGCGGACATGCCCAGTTCGGCTTTTCACACGTACCGTAACCGCTTCGAGAATCAACTGATCTCCAGGGACCGCCGGGTGCCGCATTTTCACCTTGTCCATGCTGAGCATCATGGCGACCTTGCCCGTGTGCTCCAGCTTCTGGCTCAGCAGAATGCCACCCAGTTGCGCCATCGCCTCGACGATCAAAACGCCGGGCATGATGGGCGTGCCGGGATAGTGGCCCTGGAAAAATATATCGTTGAAGGTGATGTTCTTGATACCGATGGCTTTGGAATCGCCAATAATCTCCAACACCCGATCCACCAGGAGCATCGGGTAGCGGTGGGGGAGAATGCGCTGAATGCGGCGAATATCCAGTGCCGCGTCCCGCGCCAACAGCGACTCCCGCTCCAGGTTCTGCTGCTGCTGGAGCAGTTGCCGCACCAGCAGATAGTTCAGCTCATGCCCGGACTTATGCGCGAGGATGCGGCCTCGGATGGGCCGACCCGTCAGGTACAAATCCCCGATCAGGTCCAGCACCTTGTGCCGCACGCATTCATCGGCAAACCGGAATTCGTTGTCAACCGGTCCGTTTGGGGAGATGACCAGCAGCTCTTTGGGGGACAGGTGTTCGCCCAGCCCTCGGCTGCGCAGTTCCATCGCCTCGTGCTCAAAGATAAAGGTCCGGGCCGGAGCCAGTTGCGAGGCAAAATCATCATCGCCCAGGCGGAACGAGAGGACCTGGCGCCCCACCGGTGGGGGGGCTTCAAAGTCGTAAATGACCTCCAGGTGATCGGTTGGCCCGGGCAGGGCAGCCAGCGTGGCATCGCCCGAAGTAACCTGTATCGGGCGGCGAATGATCAGCGGTGCAATCGCCACATCCTGGTCGACCACCCCGGCCTCTTCAATCGCTTTTACAAAGGGCTGACTGGAACCATCCACCGCCGGGAGTTCACCCGCCATGCCGCCGCTGACCCGGATCGTCGCATTGGCGATTCCCAGTCCGCTCAATGCCGCCATGCAATGCTCGATCGTCTCCACATGGAGCGTTCCATTGTGCAGGCAGGTATGCCGGGGGCGTTTCAGGAGGTTCCCAATGACCGCCGGTATCTGGGCGGCATGGTCGCCTTGCACGCGGAGAAATGTAATCCCTGCGTTAGGGGCGGCGGGGCCAAGCACCAGCGTGGCCGGCTCACCTGTGAACAGGCCCGGCCCCTCGAGGCTTACCTCGCGCGAAATTGTCTTCTGCCGATCATTCATAAATCGGCTGCTGAAACCCCATGGATCCAATCCACCAAGGCCAACAACAGCCCAGAAACCGATCAACTCGGTTGCCCGAAGTCGGCATTATAGCTTCCCACCTCAACAGGGGGTAGGGGACCGGGCTCTTCGTATTTCTTCGCTTCCCAGTTTGACTTTCCTATTGTATGACCTATTTTCCTATAGGAGTAATTGGCTTTGGTTGCCGGGAATTCGAATATGAAAGGTTCTGTATAGGAGAGGCCCATGAGCTTTGATCCCGCCATGTCCAAGCTGGAGCACGTGAAGCACGAGAAGGATGGCTTGGACGTTTGGAACGACATCACTCGTTATGCGCAAAGTGGTTTTGCCAGCATTCCCAAGGAAGATTTTATCCGCATGCGCTGGTTTGGCATCTACCAGCAGAAGCCAAACAACGAGGGACACTTCATGTGGCGGATCAAACTGCCCGGCGGCCGGCTGACGCCCGCCCAGCTCCGCGAAATCGGCCAGATTGCCCTGACCTATGCCCGAGGCTTTGGCGACATTACCACTCGTCAGGACATCCAGCTCCACTGGATGCGTATCGAGCATTTCCCCGACGCCCTCGATCGCATCTACAACAAGGTGGGCCTGTACACCCAGTTCGCCTGCGGCGACACGCCCCGCAACATTACCTCCTGCCCGCTCGACGGCGTGGTCAAGAACCAGATTGTGCCCCTTGGCAACCTGGCCCAGCGCGTCTCCGACATGTTCAAGGACGGCGGCAAGGAATTCTCCAATCTCCCGCGGAAGTTCAAGCCCTCCATCGGCGCCTGCCCCCTGCATTGCCATCAGCCTCAGATCAACGACATCAGCACCTTTGGCGTGGTACGCCATCGCAACGGCCAGGAAGAGCGGGGTCTGGGGATCATGGTTGGCGGCGGCCTGTCCGATACCCCCCTCTACGCCCAGGGCCTGCGCGTCTTCATCCCCGAGCAGAAGATCCAGGAGCAGATCCCGGCCATTTTCCGCGCCATCGCCCACATCTTCCGCGATGCCGATGAGCTGCGCTATAAGCGTGGCCGAGCGCGACTGAAGTTCCTCGTGGCCGATCGCGGCTGGCAGTGGGTTCGCGATGAACTGGAACGCCGACTCGGGTATGCCCTGGAGCACGATGAGCAAATCATCAACCCCCCCGGTGCTTTGCACACCGATCACATGGGCGTCGGCGAACAGGTGGATGGCCTGTATTACGTGGGTGTGCCCATTCCTCGCGGCCGATGGACCGGTGAGCAGATGATCGCCGTCGCCGACCTGGCGGAGCGATTCGCCGCCCCTGGCCAGGCCCAGATCCGCCTTTCCCAGAAACAAAACGCCCTGTTGGTGAATATCCCCAAGGAGAATGTCGATTCGCTAATCCGCGAACTGGACGCGCTGGGCCTATCCTCGCGTGCCCCGCTCTGGCGGCAGTCGCTGGTCAGTTGCACCGGCAACCAGTTCTGCAACCTCGCGGTCGTTGAAACCAAAGAGCGTGCCCGGTCGATCCTGAGCTACCTGGAACAGGAGGTTCAGATCGATACGCCGATCATGGTCTCCGTTACCGGCTGCCCCAACGCCTGCGCTCAGTACCAGATTGCCGACATTGGCCTGACCGGCATCCCCGTCATCCACAATGGCAAGAAGGTGGATGGCTTCAATGTCCTGGTCGGCGGGTGCCTGGGTGAGAACCCCGAGTTCGGCGTGGAGGTGGTCAAGAAGGTGCCCGGCGAATGGGTTAATCGCGTGATCGGCGCATTGGTGCAGAACTACAAAACTCATCGCATCGTCGATGCTGAAGGCGATGTCGAACCTTTCCGGGATTTCGTGGCCCGTCACGAGGTGGAGCAGCTTCGCGAGTTTGCCCGGATCCCCGATTGGACGCCGCCACTGCCCAAGAAGCCGGCGCCCGTGGCGTAGAAACCTCGGGGCGGCGTTCAGAATGTGTCGCAACAGTTTTCGGATGCCATGCCAAGCCGGACTGTAGCGCAGCGCAAGTCCGGATCTCTCGAGATATCCAGACGATCCGGACCTGCGCTACGCTCCGGTCCGGCTTGAGAAACCTGTTTGGCACCCAACACTTCCGAAAACCCCACTGCCCCGCATCCCTGGAGCGCCCACGGACTTGACGCTTCATGGCTTCTCAACACGGTTTGCGTGTTCAGAGCCATTTCTCGCTATTTGTGCTTGTTTACATGTTTGTGCCCGCCGGTGGCTGTTGCGGCGGCTGATCCATCGGCGGAAGGATGGTCTTCTCACCCGGGTGCGGATTGCCCTCTTCAGGAAATGCCTCGGGTGCCGGCGCCTCCGGCTTCGATGTTGCGGTCGTGACCCGGCGAGGTGCCCGCCGGGGCCGGCCCTGCGCCTGGCAGATCGCCAGCCAGAACTCACGCAGCGAAAGCGTGGTCTTGGTCAATGCCGTAAAATCCGCCAGCGCCGCCTCGAACTCGCTGCTGTACGGCAACAACCGCCCGCCTTTAGAATGCCGGCGCACCACATCTTTGATCCGGCCAGCCTGTTCCTCCGATAAGGCAACGACATCCACTTCCCCCGCCGAACAACTGCTGCTTTTTACATATCGAAGAATCGCCGCAAATACCTGTTCGCGGTCGGCGTTCTTGAAGGTTCGGTTATGAAAGTCTTGCCAGAGCTGGTCGAACTGTGCCGTATACGGCAGCTCATCCCGTGCCACCCCCGTTGCATTGTAAAGCTCCTGCAGATGTTCCTGCTCGATGGCACTGAGTCTCAGAGGGACACGCATGTAAACTCCTTGACCGCGCTGCCTCACCCATTGTAGCGCCTCTCTCCGTTGCCGCCAATTGCCAACTTGGGTATCCGGCCGAACTGAAGATCAAGGCCGGTAACGTCGGAAAAACACCCGTTTTCACATAAACAAGCGTAAGAGCTCTGGATGTGACGATTGCCCAACCCTCCCAGCAAGCGAACCCAAGCATAGACGCGTTTAGCGGCGGCCCGCAGAGCCGGGCTCGCTCCCCCAACCCTCCCCGGACTATCACTCCGCGCCCAGCACTCCGCACTCAGCACCCAGCACCCAGCACCCAGCACTTCCGCCTCTACTTCCCCTTAATCTCTTCCAGCATCTTCTTCGCCTCCTTCGCCGCTGGCGTATCCGCATAATCCGCCACGACCTTCTCCAGCCGCTTCCGCGCGTCGGCGTACATCTGGTTGGCGATGAACACCCGCGACACTCGCACCAATTTGTCCGCCTCCTGCCGATCCTCCACTTTCTTCCTCACTTTCGGATCGGCCAGGAGCTTTTCCGCTTCCCGGGCCGCTATCTTCCCCTCGGCGGAATTGGCATACCGAATGACCACCTCGTGCAGGGCATCGCACCCGGCCACCGTATCCTTACCCGCCAGCTCTCGCGCCGCCTTCAACGCCTGGCCCGCTGGAGTATCCGCCGATTCGGATTCCGACGCCATCTCGGCCGATCGCGTCGTCGGCTGTGTGCTGGCCGCCGCCAACCCCGCATCCATCGCCGCGATCCCCTTTTCAAACCACTCTGCATTCGGCGGCACATGCCCCATCCCCGGAACCTCGATGTATTTGACGAACTTGAACCCATCCCGCCGATATGCTTCCGCATACGCCAGCGATTGCTCGCGGTTGGCGTCGGTCTCGCCTTCCAGGATTACATGCCGGCGTTTCTTCGCTTCCGCCAGGATCTCCGCCGCCGGTGCAGTAAATCCCCTCCGCCACATGGCCCCCTGTTCCCGCGAAAACACCTCCCGGTAGTAGTTGCACCCGATGATGTAGCACCCCCCGGCAAACACGTCGGGAAACCCGACGCACAACATGCTGCTGACACGCCCGCCGCCCGATAATCCCGCGATGTACACTCGCTTCTCGTCGATCCGATATCGGCCCTTCATGTTGTGCGCCGCATCCAGCGCCAATCCCATCCGGATCAGCGGCAGCCGGTCATTCCCCGAGTTGTTCGCGCCCACCCAGATCAGCTTGTACTTGTCCAGCACGCCCTCCCATCCCGGCGGCTTGCCCACCGTCGTCCCGGGACTGACCCACACCAGCAGCCCATACGTCTCCTGCCCCGTGTACTCCTTGGGCACGTAAACATCAAACGATTCCTTCTCCAACTGATACTCCGCCTCCGCCGCCCGCTGGCGCAAGGCGTTTGACTGGACCCCCATCCGCCCAGCCACCTTCGTCAATTCGCTGAACGGACTCCGTTCGCTGAACTGCAGTTGGAAGTTTCCGGTTTGGATCTCCGCCGCCCTCGATCCCGTCGTCATGGCCAGGAGTACCAGCGAGATGAGTAGACCCTTCATGACCCGCCTCTCCTTCCCCCAAGCGTTCCCCCGATTTTGTGGACTCCTCAGCTCTTTCTCCCTCGCCCGGTACTCCGGGAGAGGGTTGGGGTGAGGGTTCAGAGCCCACTGCACACCCAGATGGGAACTGCTCCAGCTACGTCTTCGTCACCCCGTTACTCCGTTACTCCGTCACTTTCCTACCCTTTGTGGCCCCCGGATCGCCACATCCAGCCTCACACGCGGATCTTCGCTCCACCGCTTATTCTTGAAATCATAGGGAATCGCCACCAGCCGATCCCCACTGATCCGAATGACCGTAAACTCAGTCGTGGTGCTTGGCGAAGGCAATTGCACGAACCGGTAGCCCCCATACTCGCCCACCGTCGCCTTGTGATAATGCCCTCCAAGAACCATCACTACATTGGCATCCCCCAGCGCCTTCACCAGCTCATCCCGATTCGTGATCGCATCCAAACACAGGTGCAGCGCGATCACCACCGGCTGATCCTTGGGAACCTGCTTCAGTTCCCGTCGAATGTACTCCAACGCCTCCGGTGCAATCGCCTGGGCTGGGTTATCCAGGCTCTCGTCGTACGCCGAATACACCGCCAGGAATCGCACGCCCCCTTCTTCGAACGTGTAGCTCAATTGGCCATGCCGCATCACGATCCAATTCTTGATCGTCATGCTCGGCGATTTGCCCCCTTCGTCGTGGTTCCCAACCATGTCGTAACTGCGGATTTTCAACCCTTTGGTCGCAACCTGCTCGTAGGCATTCCTCGCCGCCGCCGTGGGCCACTCCGTGATGTCGCCGCACCCGAACACAAACGCCGGCCGCCCAACCTTCCCGCCGATGTCCGCCGGGAACGCCGTCCCTTCCATCCCATTCATCGCTTCGACCGCCGGCACCAAATGGCTCGCATCTCCACGAACCGTGACATGCTGATCCGACCAGCCGAAAAAAGTCACCCCCGTCCCATCGCCAAAACTCACCCCGGCCAATATCCATCCAATGCCGAACACCCCGACCATGAGTTCCCGGCACACCCGCTTTCCCATGACTCCTCCGATGGCCACCTGCCAATCTTGAGAATCTCCACCGGCCGCCAGATATTCCCTTTTGCTCCTTTTATCATCCCTGTAGACAGCAGGCCAGGCTCCGGCAACACTAGACGGGCTATGACACCGATCGCCACTTACACCGAACGACTTCTCCAGGTCCAGCGGACCTTCATCCTGTATCCCGATCA
>JBLNDH010000168.1:0-3443 GCA_050261455.1 Bacillota bacterium | reverse complement strand
GTGGTCACCTCCGGTGACCACGCTTCCGTCGTATGCAGCAACTCTCCCCTTTCACCATGTCCCTCCCCATCGCCCGATCCAGCGTGTCAGGAGCAACATCCCCAGGGACATCACGCCCATGCCAACAGGTTCTGGAATCGCGGGAGCGAAACTTAGATTGACACTCATTCCCCCATCTCCTCCCACCCCAACGGTGACCCGTGGCTCGATGTGCATCGAGAGCGTGTATTGGCCCGGATCCAGAACCCGCGGCCGCTCAGACTCCGATCGAATCTGTGCTATCCCCGTGCCAACCCCTCTCCATACATCTCCCGAAGGACCACTCAACGTGACCGAGCAGTCGGCAAACCCGATCGGCGTAAACGCAAACGTAGGCTCCATGCGGCATGGGATGCTGAACACAACGCTGGCGTCCCCAAAAAAGCTCGACCCCAGCCCCGTGAAGTACCCGCTGTCAAAATGCGAGGTGGCACTCAACTCAACGACGTTGGGAACAAGATAAGTACTGATGGTGATACTGCTGGCGGCGCTCACCGGCTCATCCGGCCCGCTGGGCGAGCCCCACGTGTCGATACCAGCCCGGGCACTGCACGATCGCTCCAGGTATACAGCCCCAACATTCAGCTCGTCAGACACGGTCCCATTGCACGACGCGGACACCGTGATCGTTCGTTTCACCGGGACGATCTCAAACAAGTCCTGCCCATTGACTTCGGATACCCATGAGAAGAACAACGTGACAGTTACGACCGCGATGATCCCACGCATGGTTACCTCCCGTCAGAAATCTCCCGACTACCTCCAAGCCCAGGGATGCATCCCTGGGTGTTCCCTTCCTCGATTGCCAATTGCTGATTGTCAATATTACGTCGCGAAATGTCAATAATAAGTGGTCTGGGCATCTTGCCCATGCGATTCTCTATCTGCGTTCATCCGCGGCCCCTTCGTGAAGATTCGTGGGCTTCCCTATATCGGTGGTCGCCGGTGGATTCTCGGTGGTCCTGCGGAGGTTCCCGGTGTGCTCCCGGGAGGTCCCCGGTAGGTTCCTGGAGGTCGTTTTTCGCACAATCCCACGAATCATATAGGAATTCCCCCCTTGATGAGCCCGCAGACCGACCTATACTTGATACGAGAATCTTCCGGATGAGTTCGCTTCTTGTTCGAAATGAAGGAAAATACCCCAATGGCTACCCAACATAATCAGCCGCATCTCGATACCCTCGCCGTTCATGGTGGCCAGGCACCTGATCCCACCACCGGTGCCCGTGCTGTACCTATCTATCAGACCACAAGTTACGTCTTCCAAAACGCCGAGCACGCCGCCGATCTCTTCGCCCTCAAAAAGTTCGGCAACATCTACACCCGTCTGATGAACCCCACCACCGATGTGCTCGAAAAACGCCTCGCCGCTATCCATGGGGTCAATGGCGCCGTGGTCACCGCATCCGGCATGGCCGCCATCTTCTATGCCATCTCCGCCATCACCTCCGCCGGCCAGAACTTCGTGTCCGGCAGCAACTTATATGGCGGTACCGTCACCCTCTTTACCTCCACCCTCAAACGCTTCGGCATCCAGGCCCGCCTGGTGGATTCCTCCAACCCCGCCAACTTCGAAAAGGCCATCGATGAAAACACCCGCTTGATCTATACCGAGTCGATCGGCAATCCCCGCAACAACATCGACGATTTCCAAGCCATTGCGGCCGTTGCACATAAGCACAAGATCCCCTTTGTCGTCGATAACACCGTCACCCCGCCGCCCCTCTTCAATCCCTTCGACCATGGTGCCGACATCGTCGTCTATTCCCTGACCAAGATGATCGGTGGCCACGGCACCAGCATGGGCGGCGCCGTCGTCGAGAAGCTCGACTTCGATTGGAAAGCCACCGGCAAGTTCCCCGAAATCACCGAGCCCGACCCGTCCTACCATGGCGTAAACTTCTGGGAAGCCTTTGGTTATCACCCCAAGGCGGTTGCCCCTGGATTGGCCCTCTCCCTCAAGATCCGCTGCGGCGTCCTGCGTGACACCGGGGCTTGCATCTCTCCCTTTAACAGCTTCCAGATCCTCCAAGGCCTTGAAACCCTGCCCCTGCGGGCTCGGGCTCATACGGCTAACGCCTTGCAGGTCGCGAAGTTCCTGCAGGCCCACCCGGCCGTCGCCTGGGTCAACTACCCCGGCCTGGAATCGCATCCCGATTACTCGCGGGCCCGCAAGTACTTCCCCAAAGGCCCCGGCGCTATCATTGGCTTTGGCATCAAAGGGGGCATCGAGGCCGGCAAGAAGTTCATTGACTCCGTCAAGCTGGCTTCCCACTTGGCCAACATCCTCGATGCCAAGACCCTGGTCATTCACCCGGCCAGCACGACTCATCAACAACTGTCGGCCGAAGAGCAGCTTAAGGCCGGGGTCACCCCCGATTTCATCCGGGTCTCTGTTGGCTTGGAAGATGCCAATGATATCATCGCTGACCTGAAACAGGCGTTGGAAGCATCTCAACGCCGCAGTTGAGGGAGAGCGATCCGTGCGTATGGAGGCCATTCCGCGTCAACCCCGTCAGCGATCCGCTGCCGACGATCCGCCCGATAGTCCGACCTCGGTCGGCTGGACCGAGGCCAAGACCATTGCCCTGGCGACCCGGGAGAATCCCTTCCCGCTGGAAACCGGTGCCAGCATCGGCCCAGTTACCGTTGAGTTCGAGACTTACGGCAAGTTGTCTCCGGCGCGCGATAACGCTGTGCTGATCACTCATGCCCTGTCCGGCGACGCCCATGTGGCCGGCTGGGATCGCAAAGCCGAGTCTACCGGCCGCCTCTATCGCACCCGCCATCCGGGCTGGTGGGATACGGTTATCGGCCCTGGCAAGGCGATCGATACCAATCGCTACTGTGTCATCTGCTCGAATTTCCTGGGCAGTTGCTACGGGACCACGGGGCCCGCATCGATCAATCCCAAGACCGGCAAGCCCTATGGCATGGCCTTCCCGGTGGTTACGGTCAGCGACTGGGTCCGCCTGCAGGCCAGGCTTCTGGATGCCTTGGGCATCGAGCGGTTGCATGGCGTCATCGGCGGGTCCCTTGGCGGCCAGCAGGCCTTGGAATGGGCCTTGGCTTTCCCCGAGCGCGTCGAACGCTCCATCGTCCTGGCTGCCTCGCCACGCCTGTCGGCCCAAGGACTTGCCTTCAATGCGGTGGGTCGCCATGCCATCATGAACGACCCCAACTTCCGCAACGGCGACTACTACGGCGAGCAACCCCCCAGCATGGGACTCGGCGCCGCCCGCATGATGGCGCACATCACCTACCTCTCCGAAGAGGGCATGCACGCCAAGTTCGGCCGGCGCTTACAGGACAAAGACAAGCCCGATTTCGGTTTCGGCGTCGAGTTCGAAGTGGAAAGTTACCTGGACTATCAGGCCCGGGCTTTCGTAGAACGTTTTGACGCC